>CAZBUC010000006.1:0-23316 GCA_964494965.1 uncultured Maribrevibacterium sp. | reverse complement strand
CTTGGGAAGATTGAGACGAATTCGCCAGCCCCCGGAAAAGTCAGACACAGGGCGATGCATGTCGGTCATCTTAAACCCCAAGCCTTGTAGCAGGGTTTCGGCTCTGGATTGGGCTGAATAGCCATGGGCGTTCTCGTATTCACCCAGCCAGACAGCGTGAGCGTGATGGTCGCCCGTGGCTTGGGCTTTAGCGATGTGGCCTTCAATCTCTCTCAGTTTGTCATCGCCATCTAGACAATACTCCAGGGCACTGCGTTGTGTTTCTTCCACTTCTTGCGCCATAAATGCAATACGTCGCTGTCCTGGCAGAATAACGTCACCGGTATCGGCGTGTAAGTCGCCTTTGATCATGGCAAAGAGTGACGATTTGCCTGCCCCGTTGGCGCCAATAAGACCGACTTTTTGACCTTCAAAAATGGTGAGGTTGGCGTCTTCGAGTAAAAACTGCGTGCCGCGTTGTAAACTAACTTCCGTAAATTGGATCATAAAAACTGGAAATCTCTTGTCTCTGTCGTGAAGTGTGCCGTTGGCTTGTTGTGTAAGACACTAACTAGGTGAAACATTCTAGAGTGCTGTTCGCGTAAACGAAATAGCAAGTGTGCATATTCCCAGCACATAATGGTTTTAAAGTGGATGAATGTCTGTCTCAGGCGTAAAATGATGCTCATACTTACTTAATTTTTCACTCAGACTGTCTCTGAGCAAGGTGTAATTTGTGAACGATCTAACCATTAATGAAATCCAGCGCTTTTCATTCGACAACACCAATGTTCGAGGTGAGCGTGTTTTGCTAAACCGAGCTTACCAAGAGATTATCCAACGTAAAGAATACCCTTTACCCCTAGAAAAATTACTGGGTGAATTCGTCGCTGCCATTGCTTTGCTAAGAGACATTGTGAAGATTGACGGTGTCTTATCTATTCAGGCAAAAGGGAACGGTTTTTTGTCGACCTTGATGACAGAATGCGACGAGCACCAAAACCTTCGTGGTATTGCCCAATGGGATGACAGCCAAGTGGTGCCAGAGACCATTTCGTTGCAAGAGGTGTTAGAAGGCGGTTACTTAGCGATTACAATTCAGCCACGCAATGGCCAGCGTTATCAGGGCATTGTTGAGATTGTGGGCGATACTCTGGCAGAATGCCTAGAGCAATACTTTTCCCAGTCGGAGCAACTGCCAAGCCGAGTGTGGCTGGCCGCAAACGGCGCCCAATGCGGTGGTTTGTTTTTGCAACGTCTGCCCCACGAGCAAGCGAAAGAAGGCGACGAAGACGCGTGGGATCGTTTTACACATCTTGCGTCGACCGTAAAAGAAGACGAATTACTGGGTCTTGAAACAACCGAGTTGCTGCACCGCTTGTATCATGAAGAAGAAGTTAGACTTTACGATACGAAGCCTATGCAATTTGGCTGTTCTTGTTCGCGCCAGCGTACCCAAGATGCAATTATGTCTTTGGGATTTGAAGAAATACGCGAGCTTTTAATAGAACAAGGCAGTATCAAAGTAGACTGCCAGTTTTGTGCCGAAAAGTACGAATTCACCGAAAGTGACTTGGCTGGATTACTGGGAGATCAAGCGAAAACCCACTAGGACGCAAACGTGGCGTGGCTGAGTAAGTCGCGCCATGAAATGATACCTACTACGTGGTTGTCCTTATCAGTAACGGGTAAGCAGGAAATGTCGACGCGTTTGAACCAAGCAATAATGTCTTTTACCGAGGTCTCAACATTAACCGTAATAGGCTGTCGAGTCATAACCTGATGCGCCGCGCGGTTTAGTGTGTCTAGGTCCCTTGGCTGCTCCGAGACGCTGTCGATAAATGGGCTAATAAGACGCAGTAAATCGCGATCTGAAATAATGCCAACCAGTTTGCCCTTTTCTATGACGGGCAAATGATGAAAGCCATGCATTTCCATGATTTGTCGCACTTTGGGTAGGCGTTCGTCTATCTCTACACAGATGACATTTTGGGTCATGATATCTTGTGCCTTCATCGCCATACTCCAACGTGATAGTGAAGAGAATTTAGTATATTTATACTGAACATTTGCGTTTAAGTATAGCAAAAAAATGATCGAGCATTTTTATACTTTGTCGCTAAAATGACGTTTTTTGTGGCTAAAAAGCGTGAAAAAAATGGGTTTTAAGCAGGAGTCGCGATACTGAGTAACGTATCTACTACTAAGGTCTCAAGACATTGCTTTTAAAATCCGTATAATCAAGTAATACCTGAACAGAATACGACGTGAAAGCCGATTCAACGGATCCAGACGCGTATTCTTAAGAGTGAAATAAAAGCGAGCAGTGTCATTAGCGCGACGCTGCGGGCCAAAAGCCAACTTTTTATTTTTCTCATATTCATCATTGGCTATGACACGGCGAAATCATATGACCTCAAATTCTGTAGACGTTTTACTAGTCGGGGGCGGTGCCATGAGCACGACCTTGGGCGTGTTACTCAAGCAATTGGATCCTAACATCACCATGCTGATGGTGGAGCGCTTGGACAGTATCGCAAAAGAAAGTACGGATGGTTGGAATAATGCAGGAACGGGTCATGCCGCCTATTGCGAACTCAACTACACCTCTGAAAACGACGATGGATCCGTCAACATTGATAAGGCTGTCTCAATTAATGCGGCCTTTGAAGTCAGTCTTCAATTTTGGTCCTATTTAGTTGAACAAGGCTTAATGCCTGCTCCACAAGAGTTCATACGCCGTGTGCCGCATCAAAGTTTTGTGTGGGGCGAGCGCAATGTCAATATGTTGAAAGCGCGTCATGCAGCAATGAGTGCTCATCCAGCCTTTAGAGAAATGCAATACACAGAAGACCGCGAAAAGATGGCCGAGTGGATGCCACTTGTGATGAGAAATCGTGATCACAGTGAGCCGTTGGCGGCAACGCGTGTTGAACACGGTGCGGATGTGAACTTTGGTGCCATCGCTCGCAATATGGGCCAATACTTGCTGGGGCAAGAACATTTTGAGCTCGGTCTCAGTACTGAGGTTATTGCACTAAAAAAACGTTCCGACGGTCGTTGGAACGTAGAGTTAGAGCAAAACGGCACACGAAAAACGGTCGATGCTAAGTTTGTTTTCCTAGGCGCAGGCGGAGGGGCTTTGCCTTTGCTGCAAAAAGCCGAAGTAGAAGAAAGCAAAGGGTACGGCGGTTTCCCTGTGAGTGGACAATGGTTGGTGTGCGATAAGCCAGAATTGGTTGAGCAGCATTTTGCGAAAGTTTACGGTGCTGCGCCTATTGGTGCGCCGCCGATGTCTGTTCCGCATTTGGACACTCGTATTATCGATGGTAAGAAAGCCATCTTGTTTGGGCCGTTCGCGGGTTTTACGACCAAGTTTTTGAAAACAGGTTCTTTCTTTGACCTGCCGAAAAGTGTGCGCTTTGACAACATTAAACCTATGTTGAGTGTCGGAAAAAACAACATGGATTTAACTCGCTACTTGATCAGCGAGGTCATGCAGTCTCATAAAGACCGCTGCAATTCATTGCGTCAGTTTTATCCAGATGCGAAGGATGAAGACTGGGAGCTTGCTTACGCTGGGCAGCGCGTACAAATCATTAAGAAAGATGAAAAAACCGGTGGCAAATTAGAGTTTGGTACCGAAGCCATAGCGACAGCCGATGGGTCTTTGGCTGCTTTGCTTGGCGCTTCTCCAGGTGCTTCTACAACGGTGAATACCATGATTGGTATTTTGGAACGCTGCTTCCCTGAGCAAGTAGCGTCTTCTGATTGGCAAGGCAAGATGAAAACTATGGTGCCATCTTATGGTCAGTCGTTAGTGAAAAATACGGACTTGCTGTTATCGGTACGGGAACATACCTTGACCACCTTGCATTTAAAACCTGAGTAACCTGTTGTTATAATGGATAAAAAAAGCTGGGTGATTCCAGCTTTTTTTATAGCAGGTTGAGAAAGTGCTTATTTAAAGACGGGGTTTTTCTGGGCGTGGCGCGTAGGCGAATACGTCAGAGAAGCAGCGATCAGCACTCAACCCTTTTGCTTCTAATTGGTCTAGTGTGCCATAGACCATACCCACTGAGCCGCTAATGAAGGCAACACTCTGGCTCAAATCTGGGTGGTCCGCCACAACAGCTTCATACAGCCAACCAGTGCGACCATGCCACTGATCACTTTGCTCATTAACCACAACGTCCAATGTGAAAGGCGTGTACTTGTGCGCTTCTTCTAACCATGCTTGTGCAAATACGTCTTCGGCCGTTCTTAATCCCCAATAAAAAGACACCTTTCCAGAAAAGTTTTGTTCAACCAATTCACTGTACAGGCTCTTAATTTGCGCAAATCCTGTTCCTCCGGCAATCAGCAAAATGTGCTCTGGGTTTGAGGCCATAACACCATTTTTTAAGTGGCAATCTCCGCCAGGCGCTTTGATGCGAATTGTTTCGTTTGACTGGATGTGTTCGACGACTTTGTGAGCCAACGACTCGACATCAGAGACAAGAATATACAAGGTGATTTCTGGCAATGTTTGTGGTGCGCTCCCAATTGAGTAGGGAACTTGCTCGCCTGTTGGTAATACCACCATCAAATATTGTCCCGCCTCAAAGGCGAGATCATCGGCTTGTAGGCGAATCTGATAAACGTTTTGATTAATGAGTTCAACAGCGTTTACCGTCGCGTTCATTTCTTTCATTTACACTACTCCAATTTAGGTCGCGCTTGCCCTGATAGATGGCCGGGCGAAAATTAACACTCTATTGATCTGAATGAATAAAAAAAAACCACTTCAGGAAGTGGTTTTGCTCTGATAAATAGATCGACTTACTTGTTTTTGCCTTTCATCGATTCAAAGAATTCGTCATTTGTTTGAGTGACTTTTAGGCGATCAATCAAGAATTCGGTTGCTGCCACATCTTCCATAGGATTCAATAGTTTACGTAAAATCCACATGCGTTGTAGTTCGTCTTCTGACGTCAGCAAGTCTTCGCGACGAGTACCAGAACGACGAATGTTAATGGCAGGAAAGGTGCGTTTTTCCGCTATCTTACGGTCAAGGTGTAACTCGGAGTTACCTGTGCCTTTGAATTCCTCAAAGATCACTTCGTCCATTTTTGACCCAGTATCAACCAAAGCGGTTGCGATAATGGTTAAGCTGCCGCCTTCTTCGATATTACGTGCCGCACCAAAGAAGCGTTTTGGGCGCTCCAGAGCGTTTGCATCCACACCACCAGTCAGTACTTTACCAGAAGAGGGGATCACTGTGTTGTAGGCGCGAGCAAGACGTGTGATCGAGTCGAGCAAAATTACCACATCACGCTTGTGTTCAACGAGACGTTTGGCTTTTTCGATCACCATTTCAGCCACTTGAACATGGCGTGCTGGTGGCTCATCAAACGTAGAAGCAACCACTTCACCGCGAACGGTACGAGACATCTCGGTTACTTCCTCAGGACGTTCATCAATCAGCAAAACGATTAAATGACATTCTGGATTGTTGCGAGTCACCGCGTTAGCGATGTTTTGCAACATGAAGGTTTTACCTGCTTTAGGCGGAGAGACGACCAAGGCACGCTGACCTTTACCCAGAGGGGCAACAAGGTCAATAATGCGTGATGTAACGTCTTCAGTGGAGCCGTTTCCAGCTTCCATTAAAAGGCGTTCATCGGGGAATAAGGGGGTTAAGTTTTCAAAAAGAATTTTGTTGCGAACACTTTCAGGTTTGTCGAAGTTGATTTCGTTAACCTTTAAAAGCGCAAAGTAGCGTTCGCCATCTTTAGGTGGACGAATCTTCCCGGCAATGGTGTCACCTGTGCGAAGGTTAAAACGTCGGATTTGGCTTGGTGAGACGTAGATATCATCCGGTCCTGCTAGGTATGAACAGTCAGGTGAACGTAAGAAGCCAAAGCCATCTTGAAGAATCTCTAAGATACCATCGCCGTAAATGTCTTCCCCACCTTTTGCATGACGCTTCAGGATCGAGAAAATAACATCTTGTTTACGAGAACGAGCCATGTTTTCTAGGCCCATTTCAGATGCGATATCTAAAAGTTCGTGTACTGATTTCTGTTTTAAGTCGGTAAGATTCATAAACGGGTTTTGTATTAGCTCATTTGAGGGAAATTGACGGTATTAGAGTTAGTGAAAGATAACTTTAATGTTTGTCTGGAAGTATTTAACAATGTATCAGCTACTCGGCACCAAAAAACATAAGACATTAAGGGTAACAATGTGTCTAGGTTTAAATCAGCCCGGGTAGGGCAAAGCCAATACAGCGCGAAACAATTTGATTGGGATCAAAACACGATTTATTACTTACTTCATCGATATTAAGATCATCCATACTATAGTTCGAGTTAAAGGCAAGGTCTATAGTGAAAATCAGGAAAAAAACACTTTCTGGTAAATTTTTGATCAAATAAGCGTTTTTTTGAGTAATGACACCAAGGTATTTGCTGCGACGAGTGCAATGACACGGCGCGGGAACTGATATACTCTACGATTACTTATGACATCGGCAAGATAAGGCTTTACTGCATGCAATCACTTTTTTTGCAACAATCTCACGATTTCCCTTTCGAAAAAATAGCGGCCATCGATTTAGGCTCAAACAGCTTTCATATGGTGGTGGCTCAGGTAACCCACGGACAATTGCGTATTACTGGCGAATTTGGTGAAAAGGTGCAGTTGGCGGCAGGCTTAGTAAATGGCCATTTGGATGATGACTCTCAACAAAGAGGCCTAGATTGTTTGGCGCAGTTCGCTCAGGTGATCGAAGGAATGCCGCAAGGTTCGGTTCGGGTCGTTGGAACGAATGCCTTAAGGGTGGCAAAAAATCGCTACGATTTCATTGGTAAAGCCATGGACATAATGAGCCATCCCGTTGAGATCATTGCAGGTCGTGAAGAAGCGCGATTGATTTATGTGGGTGTTTCAAGAACCATGGACCATGGGGATGCGAAGCGCCTAGTGGTAGATATTGGCGGCGGCAGTACGGAGTTCATTATAGGTCAGCAGTTGGAGCCTATCTTAACAGAAAGCCTTCACATGGGTTGTGTGAGTTTCAAGCAACGCTTTTTCGACGATGGCGTGATCAATAAATCCAACTTTCAAAAAGCGGTGACGGCCGCTCGCCTTGAGCTTCTCAGTATTCAAGATGATTATATTGATGAAACCTGGGATATCGCGATTGGTTCTTCTGGAACGATTAAAGCCGCTTACAACATTGTAAGAGAAAACAATTGGGGTAAAAAAGGCATCACCTTAAAAAACCTCAAACAGATTCAGAAAGTGCTATTTTCAGCCGGCCATGCGGACAATATTGTTTTACCTGGGCTCAAGCCAGAACGCAGACCCACATTTGCTGCAGGCATTGCGATTTTAACCGCGGTGTTTGAATGTTTTGACATTAAGCAGATGGACTTTTCAACGGGAGCCTTGCGCGAGGGCGTTCTTTACGACGTCATGGGGCGTTACGCAGAGACAGACATTCGAGAACGTACGGTTAACTACCTGTTGAATCAGTACCATATTGATACTGAACAGGCTAAATTAGTGACGCATACCGCTTTGTCGGCTTTGGCTCAAGTGAAAGATGACTGGAATTTAAATAGCATTTCCAGCGAAGACTTGTTGCGTTGGGCTGGGCTGCTTCATGAGGTGGGGGCCGGGATTTCTCATAGCCGATATCACAAACACGGTGCCTATATCATCAGCGAATCCGATATGCCGGGGTTTTCGCAGCAAGAACAGCAAGCCTTGGCGAATCTTATTCTTCGCCACCGTCGAAAATTTACGCAATCATTAGACTTCCGGTTTACCAAAAGCGATCAACAAGATTTAGATCGCTTATCCATTCTACTTAGGTTAGCCAATTTACTGCATCATGATCGTAAAGAAGGGGATATGCCCATTTTTACGCTAAAAGCGGACGATAAGAGCCTGCATGCAGAATTTCTACCCGGTTGGCTAGAGGGCCGCCCTCTTACATTAGCCAACCTTCAAAGAGAAGCTGAGGCGTTGGCGCTAGGCGGGTATCTGCTCACGTTTAGTTAATCTAAATGTGAATAACTTGTGTCAGGTCAATCGTTCGATTGACCTGTATATGGCGGCCACTTCTTCTCGTTGCAACCCTTCGCTTCGGTGAAGTCTTCCTGTGCTCGAGGTGAGCTGCACTGATTCGTCTCCCCCTTTGTTTTCCGTATTGCTGTTCTGTAGGCGGCTGGCATCGCTGGTAGCGAGTGTCGATAGCTGTTTTCCTTGTGTGGACAGTTGTACTGAGGCAGAGGTTGGCTGGCTTTGGGATGAGTGTGTGCCACCTGCAAGCGTATTGGCTTGAGGCCATGAGTGTGGAACATAGCTCGACAGCAATGAGACAGACAAAATAACCCCCTTTAAAAACATAAATCGACGGTTCAATAGGGTACTGAGTGACTGTTTAAAGAATAGTCTGAAAACAAAAGAAATGCGTTAATTCTGCTTATTTTGTTTCCTATCCGTTTAGCCTAGTGCCATTCCTAAACAAGGGTGATATTGTTTGCACATTGTTATCAATAAGATGACGCAATAACGAATGTACTTAATAGGTGAAAGGTCTGCTTTACCATGCTAAAAAACGCAACCACGACCTTCTGCGAGTCACTTTTTCCAAAAAGGATGCGGCATGAGCCAAGAAAACTTACCAATTGAACATCTTTATTTTACGGAAACCAATCTAGAACAAATTCTTGAGAACCTAGATATTGTTCGTAATCGAATTCATCCACCTCGACCGGATGAAGATCGCGTGATCGATCAAGTGTTTCCATCTGTGTGCCTGATTGGCTTAGGCCGCTGTGGTTCGAATATTGCGCTTGATGTGGCATCGCTTGTTTATGATGCAAGAACCAGCTATTTGCGCGAAGTAGAAAACCAAGAATTGTTAAAAAATGATAAAGAGTTCAGCCCTATGCGTTGGATTCGTAATCATTTACCGATCGAAAGCAAAGATGGGTTTAAGCCCGTTTTTTTGATTGAACCGATTGTGCTGTTGGGAGACTTGGATAAAGACATCGAAGGCAGAATCCGTTTTTCTAACCAAGATGGCAGAACGCAATTCCTAGAAGAATACACCAAGTTGCAAATCATGGATTTGTCCGAAGTGCATGCAGGTGGCGCGGGTAACGCCCCTATATTAGGTCAGTATCTTGCCAAGATCATCTTGAATAAAGATGCCACGACGTTTCGCAATGAAAAATGGAAACAATTGCATTCCTATCTTGTGGATTCCTGTGGGATTAAGGCTAACCAATCACGTCTGTATTTTTACATCTTTAGTGCTGGTGGTGGTACGGGGTCGGGCATGGCGTCTGAATTCGGCTTGGCGCAGCAGTTTTCGTATCTGAGCAAAACGTTTGATTATCGTGCTGACCAAAGTAAGGCAGAAGATAAGCGTCACAGTTTTGTGTTTGAACCTATTTTTACGTCAGGCATTTGTATTTTGCCGAACATTTCAGGGAAAAATGTTGAGATATCCGAGGCCTTACACATCAATGCGGGTCGCTTGTTGACCAAGTATGTGTCTGAGGAATGGAACTTTTCTTATAACGAAGAACGGGAAGATGATGAAGTACCGGCTGACGTTATGGAGCGCATTCGCCCTTGGAATTCGATGATGTTAATCTCGAACGACATCATGCGTTACGCTGAAGAAGAAGACGGTGGTGACGCAGACAACATCGACGTGAACACCATGGAGAAATACGCGAATCAGTATATTTCCCAACAAATTTTTAACATTCTTACAGCGCAGGCCGTGACAACCGACTATGACGAAAATTATTTCCGTCGAGCGGGCATTGATATTGCGGAGACTATTCGCCTAGACGCCAACGATTTATTTATGAGTTTGGCGGGGCCAGTTGCAGTTGCTTACGCAGAAAGTGTGGTCAGTGAAGGCGCTAAGCAAGACAGTGTCGATATTGATGACTTATTCTGCCGTTCCATCGAGCTCCCTCATTTTAACAATGACACCTCCGCGATAGAGGGGGTGAGCGTACTGCCAGTGGAGTCCGAGCGTTATCGTGAGTCGATTAAAAATTACCGCAAGAATAACTATGATGCGAGTACACTCAATCACTTGCACTTCTTTAAGAATTGCTCTTCTATTGTGTCCATTATTTCTCTGCCAAGGGACTACAAGCTGTCTTTTACTGCGTTAAACCGGTTAAAAATGCATTTGAATAAGCTTTTCCCTAACACCACACTGAAGCGATATGCCTTGGTGATAGGAGCATCCGCTAACCTTTCTTTGACCACATTGATAGCGAAAAGCCCTTGTCTAAGTGATGACTTCTTAACGTTGATGGTGGCTTACATGAAGCGCTGTTTTGCTCGTGATGACTATCGTTATACCGATGAAATAGACAAAGCCATCATCAAAATGATTCAAGAAGATGAGTTTGATGAAACCTTGCTGGATACCTTCTTTACGACTTACGAGAATCCAGCGAAGATTTTAGACACTAACTGGTATGCGATTAAGCCGATGTACGAGAAAAAATATCGTGAGCTGATTGATAATAATCAGCGATTTGTGTCTATTAATGACATACGTTTAGACATTAACAATGTGAAGAACGCGATCAAATATCTTCGTGAAATTTACCGTCATCGCATCAGCAAAACCAATGTTCTGACACTTAATGGCTAGTGATCGAGAATAGGCATGTGACTCATCAAGGCAACTCAATTGGGTTGCCTTTTTGTTTTAGCGCTTCAAATGGAAAAATGCCATATTTGGCTTAACTATTGAATGATAAAAGACAGACTTCTGATTGCTGGTAGATTTTTTCTCCTGTGTTCTTTTATGGGGCATTTTTTCGCACCATGATATTTTGTATGAACTTTTTTGGTGTGATTGTGACAGTTTAGGGTGTGTATGGACGAGTTTTATTGGTTGTTAGTGGCGGCCGCTTTTATTTTTATGATGCAGGCAGGCTTTTTATGTTTAGAAAGCGGTCGGATTCGCAGCAAAAACAGCATTAATGTGGCGGCGAAGAACATATCGGACTTTATTCTCTCGACCATTATTTTCTGGTTGTTTGGTTTTGGCCTTATGTTCGGTCAGTCGTTTTCTGGTCTGTTTGGTACCAGCGATTTTTTATTTGATGCGGAACACTCGCCATGGCAAATAAGCTTTTTTATTTTCCAAATGATGTTTTGCGGTACCGCGGCCACTTTGACTTCTGGTGCGGTGGCAGAACGTATGACATTTATGGGGTACTTGGCGATAACCGTGGTATTAAGTGCGCTTATTTATCCTGTGGTAGGGCACTGGGTTTGGTCTGGGGTTTTCTCTGATCAATCTTCATCGGGCTGGCTTGAGGCGCTTGGCTTTATCGACTTTGCTGGCGCGACCGTGGTGCATTCAGTTGGCGGATGGATCGCTTTGGCAGCCATTATGATCATAGGGCCTCGTATAGGGCGATTTGAAGAGGGAATACGCTTACCTCCAGGTAATAACTTACCACTATCAGCGCTAGGTACATTGCTAATCTGGTTTGGTTGGATTGGTTTTAATGGTGGTAGTACGTACGAGTTAAATAACAGTGTCCCGGTGATTATTTTAAATACTTTTATTGCTGCTGCGTGGGGCGGATTCGTTGCCGCGGCCATTAATTATTATCGTGATGGTTACGTCGATGTGAACTTTGTATTGAACGGCACCATTGCGGGATTGGTTGGGATAACGGCAGCGTGTAATTTTGTGTCACCAGGTGCGTCTGTGATCATTGGCGGTATGTCAGGCATCATCGTTTATTATGGCAGTTTGTTGATGGTGAAATGGCGTTTAGATGATGCTTTGGACGTTGTCCCCGTGCATTTATTTGCGGGGATTTGGGGAACACTCAGTGTTGCTTTGTTTGGCCAAGCCGACAAGATAAATAATGGTCTTAGTTTTACTGACCAGCTTTTGGTGCAAATGTCAGGCATTATCGTGGTGGGGGTATACTGTTTTGTTGTGGGGTACGCGGCTATTTGGTCGATCAACCGCTTTGTGCCACTGCGGGCTTCCAAAGAGCAAGAGGAGCAAGGATTGAATGTGGCGGAACACAGAGCCACCACGGAGCTGTTTGACTTATTAACGGCTATGCAATATCAACAAAATAACGCGGATTTTTCTCGTCCAGTTACGGAAGAGCCTTTTACTGAAGTGGGTCAAATTGCACGCAAATACAATCAAGTCATTGAGCGTGTTAACAGTGAGATTGCTTTAAGAGACGACGCCCTGATGCGTTTTCAAGAAAGTGAAATCCGCAAATCCGCTATTTTGAATTCTTCCATGGATTGCATTGTGACCATTAATCGCTTCGGTTCTGTTATGGAGTTTAACCCAGCTGCGGAACGTACGTTTGGCTGTTTAAAAAAGCAGGTAGAGGGGAAAAGTTTCATCGGGTTATTTGTCCTAGAAGAAGACAGAATGACCATTATCAATAGTTTGAATTCCGGCTTTTCGTCATCGACTGGGTTGATTCTTAACCGTCGTAATCCGTTCCGCTTGCAGCGCGGGCCGGGAGATTTTTTCCCAGCCGAAGTCTCTATCACGAAAGCCAACAGTGACAATGTTTATAACAGTGAGTACACACTTCACATCAGGGACACGACTCGCCATGTTAAGTTACAAGAGCGGCTTAGGGTTCTAGCGTACAGCGATACGCTAACCAGCTTATACAATCGAACGTACTTGATGGATGCTTTGGTGAGCGCCCTACTATTGGCCACAAAGCAGAAAAACGCCGTCGGCTTATTGTTCTTGGATTTGGATAACTTCAAGATCATCAACGACACCTTAGGACATAAGGCCGGAGACGAGTTGTTATGCGAAGTGGCTAAGCGACTTGTCGCCCTGTCTACCTCAAGTGATGTTATCGCCCGATGGGGAGGCGATGAGTTTGTTTTCATGATGACAGAAAGTGTGTCTGCGGTGCGTTTACTTGAACGTGCCAAACAAATTTTGGATGCTATGCGGGCGCCTTTTTTGTTAAATAATCAATATTTTACTATCCCAACCAGCATTGGTATTGCCGATTCCGCAGGGCAGCAGGTCGACGCAGACAAGTTGATACAGCAAGCCGACATAGCCATGTATTGGGCCAAACAAAAAGGTCGAGACAATGCGCAGTTTTATACACCGGAAATGGCGAACGTCGTCACCAGAAGGTTTGTGCTGGAAAAAGAGATTAACCATGCCTTGGTGACGGACCAATTTACCTTGGCGTTTCAACCTAGGGTAAAAGGTGAGAGAACCAATATCTTGGGTTTGGAGGCTCTTATTCGCTGGCTGCATCCTTCAAGAGGCTGGGTTTCACCCGCCGAGTTCATACCCATTGCAGAGGAATCAAACCTCATTATCAAGGTCGATGAATGGGTGATTGATCAGGCGTTAAAGCAACAAAAATTATGGCGTGATCAGGGTTTGTCGATTGTACCTATGGCCGTCAATCTTTCTGGCCGGCACCTAGTGTCTGAGTCCTTAGTGACTTATATTTCAGAAAAGCTCGCTTTTTATGGTATTCAGGGCGACCTTTTAGAAATCGAAATTACCGAAGGGGTGCTGTTACAAGATATTCAACGCTGTATTGACGTCATGATTGAGCTAAAAGCCTTGGACATCAAGATTTCTATTGATGATTTTGGTACGGGCTATTCGTCATTGAGTTATTTAAGACGTTTGCCGCTTAACATCCTAAAAATAGACCAATCGTTTGTGGAAGAGTGTGACCGTCATTCAGAAGACGCCAAGATCTGTGAAACGATCATTAATTTAGCCAAAAGCTTGGAATTGGACATTGTTGCTGAGGGGGTAGAAACCGCTCAGCAAGCGGATGCGTTAAAGTCCATGGGATGTGATGTATTTCAAGGTTATTACTATTACAAGCCAATGCAGAACCATGACATTGAAGCATTGCTGACTAACAAGACGCCACTCATTTAATGGAATCTGACGGAGGTGACTCTCTGTCTCGGATCGTGTCAATAAGCGCTTGGTTTTGTGTTTTCTCTGCCGGCTTATTATTGTGATGCAAGGCGGTTTTCGCAATCATATTGGCGGCCACAGGGGCGGTGATAAAAAGAAACAAAGTGATCAATAATTCTTGAATTGACAGAAATCCCGTCAAATGACTTTGGAAAAACATAGACGCAATGAGCACGCCCGTAATGCCGAGAGTGGATGCTTTCGTCGGGCTATGTAGGCGCATGTATATATCAGGCAAACGAATTAGCCCATAGGAGCCTACCAGTAGAAAAACGCCGCCAGTAAGTAGGGATACGCTAATAATGATTTCGAGATAAAAAGGCATAATCTGTCCTTATTCAATAATGTCGCCGCGAAGCAAGTATTTACAAAGTGCTGCGGTACTAACAAAGCCTAGCATAGCGATTAACACAGCGGCTTCAAAGTACAGTGAGCTTCTTGCGTGTATTCCGTACAGTAAAATAAGTGCGATAGCATTTATGTACATGGTATCTAGCGCCAAAATTCGATCCGAGATCGTGGGGCCTTTTAAGAGCCGCCACAAGTTCAGAATGAGCGCAACGCAAATACAAATGGCCACTGTAATAATGGTGATGTTTAGCATCCAAAAATCTCCTTGATTGGCCTTTCATAACGTTGTTTGACCGATTCGATGAGCTCAGCTTCGCTTTCTAAATGCAAAGCATGAACAAAAAGCCATGCTTTGTCTTTCGATACTTCTGCGCTCACTGTGCCTGGAGTCAAAGAAACCGTACTGGCCAATATAGTGATGCCAAGATCCGTCGTTACGTCAAGAGGGATGGCGACAAATCCGGGTTTGAGCTTTTTAGCTGGACCAACGATTAATAAAGCCACCTCGACATTGGCCGTGAGAATGTCTTTCATCACCATCAAAATATAACGTATGGCCAGCCACGGCTTAATAATATGAGGATGGTCATCGCGCATCCCAGTCACTAACCAAGGAATAGTAATGGCAAGCAGAAGCCGGCATACGAGATGGCCTGCGCTGATGGAGTTGTTAAGCAATAGCCAAACAATAAAGAGTAATAAACTATGGAACGGCATTGGCAATAACATCATGGAGCGACTCCTGGCAGTAAGCCGTAGGCAGAAGATTGGATATCATGCAAATAGAAAGCGGCCTGTTGAGTAAACTCACTAATAACACCTCCAAAAATCACCAGTACTGGTGCCATGACTAGCAACAGGGCGATACTCGCTATTTCTGACGGTTTAGCCGGTTCTGCTTCCGAAGAGTTATTTCCGTTGTGGCGCCAGAAAAGCGTTGTTCCCGCTCTTGAAAAAGCGATTAGCGCAATCAAACTACCCACTAGAATCAGCGGCCAAACCCACATAGTTTGTGTACTGGACTGAGTGGCTTGAAGAATCATTATTTTGCCGACAAAGCCAGACAGAGGCGGCATACCAACCAACGTGAGCGCTAGAATTGCGAAGGCAAAGCCCATCAGCTTAGGCTGCACAAAAGGTCGAGAACGTACAAAACGATCTTCGGCTTTACCTCGTTGTCGCGCCATAAGGTCTGCTAGTAGAAAGAGTCCTGCTGATGCCAGCGTGCTGTGTATCATGTAATACAAGGCCGCCGAGGTCGCTGCCTCGGAATTGATAGCGGCACAGGCCAGCAGAGTACCACTGGATACAATGACAAGATTCGCGCTGAGCGTTTTAAGATTGGGACTGGCGAAAACACCAACACTACCAATTGCAATCGTTAACAAGGCCAAAGGCCAAAGCCAAGGCGTTGCAATATTTGCCAGCTCACCCGCATTTTCGCCAAAAATGACTGTATAAACACGAAATATACTGTAAACACCGACTTTTGTCATAATCGCAAAAAGCGCCGCCACTGGTGCCGATGCACTGGCGTACGTTTTTGGCAGCCAGAAGTGCATGGGCAACATAGCGGCTTTTAAACCAAATACCACAAGCAATAAAAGGGCGCCCGTTTTAGCGATCGTGGCGGTCTCTCCCTGCAATTGCCCCACTTTAATGGCCATGTCTGCCATATTGAGTGTGCCCAAGGTGCCATACAAGATGCCAAGCCCAAACAAAAACAAGCTGGACCCGACCAAGTTCAAAATCACATAGTGAAGTGCCGCTTGAGTTTTTTGCTTACCGCCAGCGTGAATTAATAACGCGTAGGAAGCGATTAACAGCACTTCAAAAAAGACGAATAGATTGAAGATGTCACCGGTCAAAAACGCACCATTAATCCCCATAATCTGAAACATAAATAAAGGATGGAAATACGCCCCACCTTTATCTTGTCCTGCTACCGCGTAAAGCATAACCGCAAAAGCAAGAAACGCCGTTAGCAGCACCAATAAGCCCGAGACTTTATCTGCAATTAATGCGATGCCAAATGGCGCTTGCCATCCCCCTAGGGCATATATTTGAACGCCCTCGCGATTAATGACGTACAGTAATACCACACAAGAAGCCAAGAGAAAGGCACACCCAACGATAGAGGCAATTCGTTGGGTATGAACGTCCCGAGAAATAGGCGGTAAAAGCATGATAATGCCGAACAACAGCGGTATCAGGATAGGAAAAATGCTCAAGTGTTGCATTTAGGCATTTCCTCCATTTTTCTGCTCTGTATCACCGGGCTGTTTTGGTAGTGTGCCATCAACATGATCATTTCCTAAATCGGCTCGCGCACGCATGGCTAAAATCACAGCAAAAGCCGTCATTGCAAAGCCAATCACAATCGCGGTCAGCACCAAGGCCTGTGGAAGCGGGTCGCTATACTGTTCTGACTCGCCCAGAACCGCCGCCGCGTTTAATTTTAGTCTTCCACTTGCGAATAAAAATAAATTCACTGCGTAAGACAGGAGCGTTAATCCGATAACAACCGAAAAACTTCGGCCTCTTAATGTGAGAAAGATTCCACAAGCGGTGAGAAGTCCAACACACAATGCGTACATACCTTCCATTATTCATGCTCCTGTTGAGTTGGGCGTTCACTGGTAGTTAGCTGCCCTAAGTTGGCAAGGATAAGCATGGTGGCACCTACCACGGTAAGAAAAACACCAAAATCAAAAATCATCGCGCTGGCCAGTTCAAATTCTCCAATGATAGGCAAGGAATAATAATCAAACCAAGAAGATAGGAAAGTATGGCCAAACAGCCAGCTACCCAATCCGCTCAATGTGGCAATACCAAGCCCTGAACCAATCATTATCTGATAATCAAATTTTATGCGTGTTTTGATCCATTCTACGCCATGGGCAATGTATTGTTGGATAATCGCGACGGAGGTAATCAACCCAGCAATAAAGCCCCCACCGGGCATATTGTGACCCCGCAAGAAGATATACGCACATACCAATAACGCCAATGGCAATAAGCTTTGAGAAATCACTTTTAAAAGAATAGGGTGCCTATCCTCTGACCAAGCTAAGCCATTACCGTCAGCCGAAGGCATGAACAATCGCATTTTGGCTATCAGCTTATAGATGCCTAATGCTGCAATACCCAGTACTGTGATCTCTCCCAAGGTATCAAAACCTCGAAAATCCACCAAAATAACATTGACCACATTGGTGCCACCGCCGCCGGTTTTACTGTTTTCAGTGAAGAAGGTAGAGATGCTATCCAGCGGTCGCGTCATTAATGCATAACTGATGGTGCCGACAATGCCGCCAAGCAAAGAGGCTAAACTCAAGTCCCGAACGATGCGTCGTGGAGAAGATTCTTTGGGTGTTTTCTGAGGTAAGAAAAACAGTGCCAGAATCAACAAAATAACAGTCACCACCTCAACCGATAGCTGAGTTAAGGCCAAGTCTGGAGCGGAAAATTTTGCGAAAGCCAAAGAGACAATAAGACCGACAACAGACAGGGTGATAAGAGCAACAACACGTTTACGATGCCAAATAACAGTGGCTAAAGCCGAGATACACAGCAATACAGCACAGGTAATGGAGAGAGCGTCCAACGGCATTTCAGGGCGTTGTCCGGCCGTCGTGTTCAGCTTCAACAAAGAAGACGCTGTCATCACCACCGCGAACGCGAGTACGAAAAAGATATAGCGCTGCAATGAGCCATTCTCAGTCAAAGTAATCAACGCTTGGGACTTTTTAGTCAACCACTGAATCGCACCTTCAAACACCAGTTTAGGGTCACTAGCAGGAAATTGCGCTTGGAATTTAAAAAGATGAGTGCGATTTTTATACATTAGCAAGCCGCCAATCAAGGCGATTATACTCATCACAAGGGGCAAATTAAAACCGTGCCAGATAGCTAAACTGTAGTCAGGCGCTGGCCCATTCAATGTAGCCGTTGCTGCTGCAAGCAATAAGTCACCGACTGCTAAACTCGGAAAAATACCGACAAATAAACAGATAGCTACCAATATTTCTACTGGCACTCGCATGTAACGAGGCGGCTCATGAGGTGTTTTGGGCAGGTTTATGGGTTCACCATTAAAGAATACGTCATGGATAAAACGCATGGAGTAAGCAACGGCAAAGACACCGCCAAGCGTAGCTAGGACAGGAATAAACCAAGATAGGGAACCTAAAGACGCTTGATGTAAGGTCTCAGTGAAGAACATTTCCTTAGATAAGAAGCCATTCATGAGCGGAACGCCAGCCATAGAAGCCGAAGCCACCATAGCTAATGTAGCCGTGTACGGCATGTACTTCCATAAACCATTCAAGCTTCTCATATCTCGGGAACCTGATTCATGGTCAATGATGCCCGCCGCCATAAACAATGACGCTTTGAAAATAGCATGGTTAATAATGTGAAAGATGGCGGCAACGGCTGCTAAGTCTGTCCCCATACCTAACAGCAGAGTAATCAACCCCAAATGGCTAATAGTAGAGTTAGCGAGTAATCCTTTTAAATCATGCTGAAATAAAGCGATATAAGCGCCAACAAGGAAGGTAATTAATCCCGTTAGGCTGACGATAAGAAACCATAAATTGGTGTCGGCCAGCGCGGGGTAAAAACGCGCCATCAAGAAAATGCCCGCCTTTACCATAGTGGCGGAGTGTAGGTAAGCACTCACTGGTGTGGGTGCCGCCATGGCATTTGGCAACCAAAAGTGAAACGGAAATTGTGCGGATTTAGTAAACGCGCCAAGCAGAACTAGGACAACAATAATAGGGTAGTTGGCACTGGCTTTAATCAGATCACCGTTGTCTAGAACGTCTTGTAAGCTAAAGCTGCCAACGGTGTTTCCTAGAATTAATAAGCCAGCCAGTAAAGCTAAACCGCCAGCACCCGTGACGGTGAGCGCCATTCTAGCGCCTTTTCTGGCCTCCGTTTTATGACCCCAAAAACTGATGAGTAGAAAAGAGCTGATGCTGGTCAATTCCCAGAAAAACCACAACTGAATTAGGTTGTCGGACAACACTACGCCCAGCATGGCGAACATAAACAAGATCAAATACGCGTAAAACTTGCCTATCGAATCTTTTGATGACAAGTAATACCGCGCGTAGAGTATGACCAGCAAGCCTATGCCCAAAATCAAGATAGCAAACAGCATGGCCAACCCGTCTAACCGAAACGCAAGATCCAGCCCAATGACGGGAATCCAAGGAATGACAGCATGAAAGCGCTCGCCTTCAAAAATGGCGCCGGCATGTGACAATACCAATAGTAATGTTAAAGCGGGTAGCGCTGCCGTCATGAACGCACACATTGTTCGACTAAGACGAGCAGACAAGAGTGGGACCAAGGTTCCTAATAGAGGAAGGAACGGCAACCAAATAAGTGAGTTCAAGGTGAAAGCTCCCGTGCTAAAAACGGTAATAAAGGACGAAGAAACTGAAGGGCCATGAAGCGTATCCTAGTTGCCATTATTTTGCTGGTACCTGTACATGCGGAGTCATCCGATGTCATGAGTACAGCTTGATATTAATCTAACCAACCGCCTGAAACAGTTCAGCTAAGCCAACATAAGAAAACCGCTCAGGGAACGACATCCTAAACGGTCCTTGTCTGTTGCTGCTCTTTGCGTTGATGCCTAATTAGCGCACATCATACCATTAAGATGTTAAGAAGCGTGAGACACCTCCGCCATTAAGGTTTCAATATTCACCACCACTTCTAAGCTCGCGACCTCCATTTTGTCTAACATTGACAACATTTCTTTTGTGTTGCCCGCTGCCGCTGCTTTTAATGCCGCTCGGCCTGAGTCGTGCACTGCCTGATGTGGCTTCTCTATCGCTCTAAAGCTTTTTGACTGTTGGTAATGTTTATGTCCATAACCTTTGTAATACCAATTGCCAAGTCGACACTCGGTATGTTTGTTGACCTCTTCATTGAATTTCTTTTTATCGATGCGATTATACACATCGTTTTTCCAAACCGCGTGATCCAGCTTAACGGTATTTAAAAACGAGTGCGTGGCGGCGGTTTTGATCACTTGTTGCATATGGTCAGATCGCTCAATCACGTTTTCAACCACGGCATCAATTTGAGACGAAGACGTGGCAACGTCAGCCGCACTTTGCTGGTTTTGATCAACCATCGATTTAATTTGTTCTGTCTGGTTAATCACTTGGCGAACGAGGTTTTCAACTTGTTCACTGGCTGAGTGAGTTTTGCTTGCAAGATTGCGAACTTCATCCGCAACGACGGCAAAGCCTCGTCCAGCCGACCCTGCGCGAGCCGCTTCGATGGCGGCGTTTAGGGCTAATAAATTGGTTTGATCGGATATTTCTTGGATACTGGAAACCAATTGGCTAATGCTATTAGCGGTTTTGTCCAGTACATGGGCGGCTTCCATGCTTGAACTGGCTTGTTGGTTGATCAGGGTGGCACGATCACTTAAACGAGCTAACGCTTCTCGTGTATGGCCGAACATGGTATCCAATTGTTTCAGCTCTTGACGCTCCTTGATCAAGCTTTCCGCACTGTCAGCTAAACCAAAACGGATGGAATTTAACATATCACCGCCACGTAACTGGAAGCGTATGAGTTCTTGTCCTCCTTGGTGGTGACTTTCCTGCATAGCCGCTTCAGCTTTTAACTGATTGACTTGCTCTTCTAGTCGAGACAGTTGTTCCTTGTGCGCGGTTTTCTCTTGCTCAATGTGTTGTTCCAATGCTGTAATTTGTTGTTTTAATGTTGAAGAAAAGAACATCTACCACCCTCTGCCAAACGCATATTTACTGAATAATTATGGAAAACATTATACTCATAGTGCCTAGTGGTTGGCATCGGTTACCAGGGGAAGTCATTAACTATTGTTATAAAGATTGATGTATATCGACTATTTCTATCATGGTGAAGCGACACAATGTCGAAAAAACAAGACAAAGAATAAAAAACCCGTCGCGAAGGGACGGGTTTTAAGATGTACAAGCTATCAGAAAACTAACAGGTTACGAATTAAAAATCATTCATCAATTTTGCCAAAAATACAGTTCCCATATTGTGAGTTATTGAATGCGTCGATTAACTAAAGAAAGACCACACAATACTGTGGTCAGAGCCTAGGCTCCATAGCAGAACAACCGCGGCTAACAGTGCTTCAAGTATTAAAATGCCTACCCCCAGCGTAGTGCTGGACAAGATAAACCCTTGCTTATTATTAATGCCTAAGAAGCTAGGAATGCCGCGATACATTAAATACCCGGTGTAAGCGACCCCGACAACGACCGCCAATAAGCACAACCAAATCATCGGATAAATCGCCACTAAACCACTCAAAAACATGGGGGTAGCAATGTAGCCCGCAAACACAATACATTCCTGGCGGGGTGGACGTTCTGGGTGATTGCGCGCCATCCAATGGATTAAACTACCCACCATAGCGACCGCGACTAAGATAAGCGCATAAAACATTAAACCCAGGCCAAGGCCGTCAGCGTAAGACACTTTTATGGCGGCTTCGCCTCCAAACGTCCAGCCAAATTGCGTCGTACCAATAAAAGTACTGACCACAGGAATGGCTGCCATCCAAAGAACATGGTGATAATACATATGGCTGACGGATTCATGTTCTTCATTAATCGCGCGCCATTCTTTATCCGGATGATGAATAAGACCCCAAACATGATTGATCATGGATTCCCCCTATGCTTTATAAAAAGCCTAATGAATTTGGAAAAACTCCTGATACAGCCACGCCCAAATAAAGTGGCTTATATGCAGTATAGATGGATACGCAAAAAGAAAATCAAAAGATGAAACTAATTTCGTATAAAAAGGTGCTTGTTAATACGATTTGGTTTTATGGGTGAATGGACAAGGATAAATAATTATTTGCTATTGATTTAAATTGTTCAATAGCTTTAGTTCGATTTTGTGGCCTCAAGAGCAGTGATGACGATCATGCCTACTTTGAGGAAAATCATATCCTTTTTAAGTGCAGCTAATTCTTTTTTTCACATCATTCATACTTCTGTAAACCTCAATGATTAAACTGTCTCGGTCGTTCTTGTTGTCTGAGGTGATAGCAACCAAGCCGTCTAACTGCTTTTGCACTCGTTTAACGAACAATTCTCTATCCTAGTTGATGACATACACGCCGCCGTCACTTTTGAGTGTTTTGTAGTTAGTTGGAAAGTGTAAAGGTTTTCTCTGGGCGAGTCGCTATTTTTGGCGAGTGGCAAGGAAAGGATATTTAATTCAAAATGAAGTGGTTGAGTTTTTAATGAAAATACAGGCCTAGCCTCACGGCAGTCCATAAATTAGCTTAAGGCCTTGGAAACAATTTACTTTTGAATTTGAGGAGCGTCTTCACCTTGAGTGACAATTTTATTTTCTTTCCACATGACGCTGTACTGTCCTAATTTTTGTTTACGCTCTAACGCGGCTTTTACCGCTTTTTTTAGAATGTCTTGTGTGGACTGTATCATTGGGTTTTTAGATTGAGTTGTCATAATCGGCCTCTATCATTAATTTTTTGAGTACATCGTGTTGATAAATAATACGATTTTTTCCATGCTGCTCAAACAGTAATATCGGTTCTTCGTCCGCGTTCACATAGCACTGACATTGATCTACTTGGTACGAAAAAAGATCCAATAAATTTGCTAGGCTTCTTGGGAAGCGACGAAGAATATCTTTACTTGGAATGTTGGGGGGTAAATGGAAGTACTAAAGCCCAGTAATCGTGTGCTTTAGACAATAAAAAAACCACCCGAAGGTGGCTTTTTATTCGATGCTTCATACGTGCATCCAGTTCCTTTTAAAAAGTGTAAACCCTTCTAAAAACAACCGTTTAATTGGTGGAGGCGGGGGGGGTCGAACCCCCGTCCGTCAGTCCTCTGCCATCGGCTCTACATGCATAGTCACTTCAATTATTTGACCACGAACCGCCCGAAGGACAGGGTGTTAAT
>CAZBUC010000005.1:17206-24091 GCA_964494965.1 uncultured Maribrevibacterium sp. | reverse complement strand
GACGCATCGCGCGCCATTAAATCTCGGGGGTTAATTTCCACTGTGCCGCGATTGCCTACCACAGCCACGCAGCCACCAAACGCGAGAGCTTTCAGATCTTGGTCTAGATTATGGTTAGCCAACATTTCAATAATGATGTCGAAGCCTTTGTCGAGTGTTTGGAAAGGGGCAAGATGGTCACTTTCGTTGTGCATGATGACCTGAGTCACCCCTTGCTGACGTAGCAACTCGGCACCCGCTGTTGTGCCTGCGCTGGCGATAACCTCCATACCGGCTGCCAATGCTAGCTGGACAGTAGCTAGGCCTACCGCACCGGTCGCACCGTGAACCAGTACTTTGTCGCCGGTTTTGGCGTTAGCACGGCCAAACAAAGCACGGTGTGCGGTGGTGTAAGGGATGCCCAAGCAGGCGCCTTCTTCAAATGACAAGGCATCCGCGAGTGGATAGGTGTGTGTGGCCGCACAGACGGTATATTCGGCCGAAGAGCCGGTTAGATTGCGGCTGAAGTAGACTCGCTGGCCAATGTCAAATCCAGTGACCTTAGCGCCGAATGCCACGACAGTGCCTGCTCCGTCTGAACCTGGCGTATGAGGAAAGCGGCTAGCCGTATAATTGTTGGTGCCAGAACGTATATAAGTGTCTACGGGATTAACCCCAGCCGCACCGACTTGAACCAATATTTGGTCTTCGCTAATGCTGGGCTGTTGAGCATCGGCGAGCCGTAAATCTGTGGCTGGACCGTAGTCCTGTATTTGCATGGCTTTCATAATAATGTCCTATTGTTTTTTTAGTTTGATGGCCTCGATCATACCGCATTTTTCGGCCGAGTCTTGATTGATCATAACAATCAACTTAATTGAAAACGCCCTTAACACGTTTTTTTGAAATATTTCATTCTTTAACATTTTTGTCACATATCTCCCTTATAGTGAAAAACATCGAACGAGCTATGGGCATTTGCTCATAAATTTTTGACTATAACCACTGGGGTTTATGTGATGAAAAAATTAGTTGCGGGTTTGGCAATGACAGCAGCAGTAGGCGTTTCTTTAAACGTTTCTGCAAATGTGGATGCGGATTTGATTACTTACAGTAAAGCAAGTGGCGTTTCGGGCAATGTTTCAAGCATCGGTTCGGACACTTTGGCTAACCTAATGACATTGTGGGCAGAAGATTTTAAACGTCTATACCCAAATGTTAACATCCAGATCCAAGCGGCTGGTTCTTCTACTGCGCCACCAGCTTTGACAGAAGGCACCTCTAACTTCGGTCCTATGTCTCGTGCTTTTAAAGATACTGAAATTGCATCTTTTGAAAAGAAATACGGTTACGCGCCAACAGCGGTTCCTGTTGCGATTGATGCGTTAGCGGTTTTTGTACACAAAGATAATCCAATCGAAGGTCTGTCTCTTCCTGAAATTGATGCGATTTTCTCTTCCACTCGCCGTGGTGGCCACAGCGAAAACATCGACAAATGGGGTAAAGCAGGTTTAACAGGTGCTTGGGCAAACCGCGACATTCAATTGTTTGGTCGTAACTCAGTATCAGGCACATACGGTTACTTTAAAGAAAACGCCCTTTCCAAAGGCGACTTTAAAAACAGCGTGAATGAGCAACCTGGTTCCGCTTCTGTTGTGCAGTCTGTTTCTACTTCACTAAACAGTATTGGTTACTCAGGGATTGGTTACACGACTTCCTCTGTTCGTGCATTACCTATCGCGAAAAGAGAAGGCGATAACTTTGTAGAAGCAACGAAAGAAAATGCAGCGGCTGGCAAATACCCACTGTCTCGTTTCCTTTACGTTTATGTAAACAAAGCACCAAACAAGCCACTAGAGCCACTACAGCGTGAGTTCATTAAAATGGTCTTGTCTAAAGTTGGTCAAGAGGTGGTTGTAAAAGACGGTTATGTACCTCTACCAGCAACCGTTGCTAACAAGTACCTGAAAGATTTGGGTATTAACTAAGCGACCACGTAGCGGGTTTACGAATGAGAACCATAAAGTAGGGGAGCCGAGAGGCTTTCCTACTTTTCTCTAGTTTGTAGGCTGTCACAAAAATGTCACACTAAAAAAGATGAATGCGGATGACTAAACCAACTGACCATCGGATGCCTGAGCTGGATTTTAATACCCCGGCACTTAAGCGTCACCGAAAAATTCGCGCCCTAAAAGACCGTACGGCTAGTATGGGGATTGCCATCGG
Source organism: uncultured Maribrevibacterium sp. (assembly GCA_964494965.1). Taxonomy (GTDB): domain Bacteria; phylum Pseudomonadota; class Gammaproteobacteria; order Pseudomonadales; family Marinomonadaceae; genus Marinomonas. The sequence goes on along the minus strand of CAZBUC010000005.1, from coordinate 21,886 downwards.
AGGCAACAGCGTAATCTTAGCTGTATTGCTGATTTGCTTCTATTTACTGTATGAAGTAGCGCCATTATTTTCTGGGGCTACTATTGAATCCAGAGCCAGTTACGCGGTACCCGCTGAGGAAAAAGGCGACAGTCTTTACCTAACAGCAGAAGAGCAATCTGAAGTCGGTATGCGAGTAACCAATCAAGGCCATGTGGTCTTCTTCTCGGTTGCCGATGGCAGTGTGATGGATACGGTTGATAACCTTCGTACCGAAGAAGTGACTGCCTTTGCGGTTGAGTCTGATACCAGTCGGCTGATGGCATTTGGTTACAGTGATGGTAAAGCGTTAATCGTGAAGCACGACTACCGCATCTCTTACCCAGACGGGAAAAGAAAAATCACCCCAGTGATAGAATACCCTTATGGTCAAGAGCCGATTAATATTGCGGATTTTGCCATTAAAAAACTCAGTATTCGTGATGGCAGTAACAGTTTAACGTTAGTAGCCGTTGGCGATCAGCAAAGTGCTGTCACTAAGGTGACCAAAGACGCTAACTTCATCACTGGTGAAGTGGAGCTGAGCGAGCAAAGTCAGCCTCTTCCTTTCGTAGAAGACATTGTCAGTGTGTTAGTCAGTGGCGACCAGCGTTATTTGTACGTGGCGACGCTGACAGGTGAAATGAGCGAATTTGATCTTCGTGACTTTGACAATTTAACACTTAAAAATACGCTCTCTTTGTTTGAAGGTGATGCCAATCTAGTTTCCATGTCTTACCTACTAGGTCAATCTTCCATCATGGTGGCGGACTCTTCTGGCCGTGTCAGTCAGTGGTTTAACGTGCGTGATAATGCCACGAATGAAGAGCATCTGACATTTATACGTGATGTAAAACAGCCTGCGCCCTTGGTGAATCTTGCGATGGAACATCGTCGCAAAGGTTTTGCCACACTAGACGACCGCGGTGTAGTCGCTATTTACAATGCAACGTCAACGCGTCAAGTTGTAGATGAGAAGCTAACCGATGGTACAGCAAGCTTAATCAGTTTCTTACCGCGCGCAAATGGCCTGTTGTTGGAAGACAGCCAGGGCTTACATTACTTCTTCGTTGATAACGAACATCCTGAAGTATCTTGGTCTTCTATTTGGGGCAAAGTTTGGTATGAAGGTTATGAAGAGCCGACGTATACTTGGCAATCTTCCGCAGCCAACAACGACTTTGAACCAAAATACAGCTTGACGCCGTTGGCGTTTGGTACATTAAAAGCCGCGTTTTACGCCATGTTGATGGCGGTGCCATTGGCCATTTGTGGTGCTATCTATACAGCGTATTTTATGGCGCCTGCCTTACGTCGCAAGATCAAGCCTGTCATCGAGTTGATGGAAGCGTTACCAACGGTTATTTTAGGTTTCTTAGCGGGTCTTTTCTTTGCGCCCTTCCTAGAAGACAACTTAGCCGCGACGTTTAGCATTTTAGTCGTGCTTCCAGTAGGCATTCTATTGTTTGCTTATTTGTGGTCGCGTTTGCCTCAGCAGATTCGCTGGTTGGTGCCTGAAGGCTGGCAACCGCTGGTGCTTATCCCGGTTGTGGTGTTTCTTGCTTGGTTCTGTTTGGCGTTGAGCCCCTTTATAGAGCTGAACTTTTTTGACGGTAATATTCGTGGTTGGATTACCGATGATCTTGGTATTACCTTTGACCAGCGTAATTCTTTGGTTGTCGGTTTTGCCATGGGCTTTGCGGTTATTCCTACCATCTTCTCTATTACCGAAGACGCCATCTTTAGTGTGCCTAAGTCACTGACTCAAGGATCTTTAGCCTTAGGTGCGACCTATTGGCAAACCATGACACGGGTTGTTTTACCAACAGCGAGCCCAGGTATCTTTTCTGCGGTGATGATAGGTATGGGCCGTGCGGTAGGTGAAACCATGATAGTACTGATGGCGACAGGTAATACACCGATTATGGACTTCAATATCTTTGAAGGTATGCGTACTTTGGCAGCCAACTTGGCGGTAGAAGTACCTGAGTCTGCGGTGGGCAGTTCGCATTATCGTATCTTATTCCTCGCAGCGTTTGTGCTCTTTATCTTTACCTTTATGGTGAACACAATCGCTGAAGTCGTGCGTCAGCACCTACGCAAAAAATACGGGTCGCTATAATGAGTACTCAAATGAAAGTTAAGAAAAAATCCGTATCCGAATGGGTAAAATCTGGTGATCCATGGGTGTGGCTAAACGCCGGCGCCGTGGCAATTTCGGTGATCATGGTCGTCGGGTTGTTACTGCTGATTGCCGTGCGTGGTTTAGGGCATTTTTGGCCTGCCGATGTGGTTGAGGCGCGCTACGAGTTGCCAGGACAACCGGCTTACAAATTAATTGGTGAGCGCGTTGAAAGCGTGGAAGTGCCCGTGGCTCAGTTACGAGAAGCGGGTATCAGTGTTCCAGGTGATTTTGATCTCATGCAGCGCACGCTGATCAAAACCGGTAACCGTGATGTGTACGGGTCGGATTTCCGCTGGGTGCTGGATGAATACATTACCGACTCAAAACGCCCTGAGATGTTGTTTACCGCAGAGCGTCATGAGTGGGGTAATCTGTACGGTTACTTAAAATCGGTAAAAGAAAACGGTCAAATCGTCGCAGAAACAAGCGATTATGAGCCAACGGAATCGGCTTTAGCGACATGGGAAGTGTTCCAAAAGAGCATTGAACGTGCCTCGATAATTCACGACGAAATTAAGAAAATTGAGAAAAAAGACATAGGTAAAATTAACTATGGTCTTGAGCGTATTCGCTTAAAGCAACGCAGCCTTGAGTTAAAAGGTGAGTTGACGCCAGCGGTAGAAGCCGACCTTGCGCTAGAGCGTAGTCAGTACGATGAAGAGTACAAGGTGCTTCAACAAAGTCTGATCGACCTGTATGCGCAAATTAACCGCGATAGCTTTACGGTTGAGGCGATGGACGGTTCTGTGCAAGAAATTGGCGTAGCGAAAATTGTTCACGCTTACCGTGCGAATGCCATGGGTGTGGGTGAGAAGATTGGCTTCTATTTTGTTAAATTGTGGGAGTTTTTGTCGGACGAACCTCGTGAAGCGAATACCGAAGGTGGGGTTTTCCCAGCGATTTTCGGTACCGTGATGATGGTGTTCTTGATGACTATCTTGGTAACGCCTTTTGGTGTCGTTGCCGCGGTGTATCTTCGTGAATACGCGTCACAGGGTTGGTTAACTCGAACTATCCGAATTGCCGTAAACAACTTAGCGGGTGTGCCTTCTATTGTTTATGGTGTATTTGGTTTGGGCTTCTTCATTTACTTTTTAGGGTCTAGCATCGATCAGGCGTTCTTCCCTGAAGCCTTGCCATCTCCGACCTTTGGTACCGGTGGCTTAATGTGGGCATCGGTCACATTGGCACTATTGACCCTGCCTGTGGTGATTGTGGCCACGGAAGAAGGTTTGTCTCGTATTCCTCGCAACGTTCGTGAAGGCAGCTTGGCCTTGGGCGCAACGAAAGCGGAAACCTTGTGGCGTGTGGTACTGCCTATGGCGAGTCCAGCTATTATGACAGGGGTTATCCTGGCGGTAGCGCGTGCGGCCGGTGAAGTGGCTCCTTTGATGTTAGTGGGTGTGGTAAAGTTAGCGCCGTCACTGCCGTTAGATGGCAATTACCCCTTCATTCATCTAGATCAAAAGTTCATGCACCTAGGTTTCCATATTTATGATGTGGGTTTCCAAAGTCCGAACGTAGAAGCGGCACGACCTCTTGTGTACGCAACAGCCTTATTGCTAGTGATTGTTATTGCCTTGCTGAATTTCTCAGCCGTAACGATTCGAAACCATCTACGTGAAAAATACAAATCGCTGGAAATGTAAGCGGCGGAGAAGAGATTATTATGAGCAACGTAAAAACACATTCTATTGATATTTCATCTATGCAGCGTAGCCAGCAAGCTTTGCGCATCGAAGACGAGAAGGTTTGCCTATCGGTCAACAATTTGCACCTATATTACGGTGATAAAGCGGCTCTAAAAGGGGTGAATATGGTCATCCCTGAGAAAAAAGTAACGGCGTTTATCGGGCCTTCTGGTTGTGGTAAATCCACCTTGTTACGCTGTTTTAATCGTATGAATGATTTGGTCGACACGTGCCGAATCACAGGCGAAATCAACCTTCACGATGAGAATATTTACGCGAAAGGGACGGATGTCGCTGAGCTTCGTCGTCGTGTTGGCATGGTGTTTCAAAAGCCTAACCCATTCCCAAAAAGTATTTACGAAAACGTGGCTTATGGCTTGCGTATTCAAGGCATTAATAAAAAACGCCTATTGGATGAAACCGTAGAGTGGGCATTGCGTTCCGCGGCTTTGTGGGACGAGGTGAAAGACCGTTTGCATGATAGTGCATTGGGGTTGTCTGGTGGTCAGCAGCAGCGTTTGGTGATTGCCCGTACGGTAGCGGTGAAACCAGAAGTGCTGTTGTTAGATGAGCCAGCTTCGGCATTGGACCCGATTTCGACGTTAAAAATCGAAGAATTGATTCACGAATTAAAAAACGAGTTCACCATTGCCATTGTGACGCACAACATGCAGCAAGCGGCACGGGTGTCGGATTACACGGCGTTTATGTATTTGGGTGATTTGGTGGAGTTTGGTGATACTAATACCTTGTTCACTAACCCAGACAAACAGCAAACAGAAGACT
>CAZBUC010000005.1:0-17196 GCA_964494965.1 uncultured Maribrevibacterium sp. | reverse complement strand
ATCACGGGCCGCTACGGCTAGGCGGAGGACGCATTATGAAAGAATTAACAACGGATCATATCTCCCAGCAGTTTAATAACGAGTTGGAAGCCCTGCGTCAGCATTTTTTAACCATGGGTGGCGTGGTTGAAAGTCAGGTACAAGATGCCGTGCAGGCGCTGCTTGATAGTAATGGTTCTTTGGCTGAAGACGTCAAAGATCAAGACACTACCGTTAACCAATTGGATGGTTTAATCGACGAAGAATGTCGCCGTATTCTGGCGAAGCGTCAGCCCGCGGCTTCCGACTTACGCATGATTTTGTCCATCAGCAAAGCGGTGAGCGAATTGGAGCGTATTGGTGATGAAGCTAAAAAAATCGCCAACCTCACACTGAATCTCGTGTCGGAAGGAGAATCTCCGCGTGGTTATGTTGAGATCAACCGTATCGGTCAGATGGTAACGAAAATGGTGCACGATGCACTTGACGCTTATGCGCGTTTAGACATCGAGTTGGCGGTGAAAGTCGCCAAACAAGACCGCACTGTAGACCAAGAATACAACACGGCGATGCGTTCTTTGGTGACCTATATGATGGAAGATCCACGCAGTATTTCACGCGTGATCAACGTGATCTGGGTACTTCGCTCTCTTGAACGTATTGGTGACCATGCGCGCCATACCTGCCAACACTTGATCTTCATGATCAAGGGCGTTGATGTTCGTCACGTGAGTCTCAACGACCTTACGGCCGACTATAAACCAAATAAATAACGCGCTCAGGCTTCTTGACTGATCACATCAGTCAAGAAGCCGATTTTATTTTCTGCCATTCTGATGTCTGCTTCCTTAATTGACCGCCTGTTTATTTCACGCAAAAAAAAACGTCTTTACGGGTGGGCTATTCGGCTGACTTTGCTATCATCGTTCCCTTTTCGATGAGGCGTTATCCGCTATGTTTACTCTAGACCTTGACTCTACTTCTTCACCTGATGAGCGTTATCACGATCTTAATGCCCAATTAGCGGCCTTGTTAAGTGGTGAACGTGACCTTATTTGTAATGCCGCGCAATTTTCTGCTTTTGTGATGCAAACAGTGGAGGATTTGAATTGGTCTGGGTTTTATTTTGCACGTGGCAATGAACTGGTGTTAGGGCCTTATGTCGGCAAAGTGGCTTGTACGCGTATTCCATTTGGCAAGGGGGTGTGCGGTAAAGCGGCAGAAACCTTACAAATTCAACGTATCAAAGATGTTCACGCTTTTGATGGTCACATTGCTTGCGATGCCGCTTCGGCCTCTGAGTTGGTATTACCTGTAGTAGTGGATGGCAAGCTGGTGGCGGTGTTTGATATGGACAGCCCAAAAGTCGGACGATTTACGGAAATAGACCAGGCGGGGTTAGCTGCTTTTGTGGCGACTTTTATTGCTGCCACGGACTTTTATTGGTCGTTTTAGCTATTGGTTGTTTTAGGCGCTGTCGGGACAGTGAATAAGGTTCTTAGTAGCGGCTCTAGCTGGCTTTGTGTGAGCGGAAACGATAATGGCATAACAGAGTAGCCAATGGTATTGATTGCCTTAGGATGGTAGCTCAGCACAGGGCATGAGACGCTTTTCCATTGTTGTAAGGCTTCTTTACCGTCGCGGTCAAAGTGTGGTGTATTGCCCAGAATAATAAGGTCGTACTCTTTGTGCTCTTGAAAATAGCCCTCTTTTGAGAAGGAGGCGTGAATATCAAAGCTCGCCAATTGTAATCCTATCATTTTTGCTAAATGCGTATCGGTTTCAATGATCAAAGCGTGCTTTTGTGGCGAACACAGAAAGCTGGTGTGTTTTTCCGTTGGTGTGTGGTTTGCTTCCTGGTAGGGAAGATCCACCCAAAACTCACAACCTTTTTGTGATGCGCAAGAAAAATGCATTTGCCCCTCAAGGAAATACACCAGCTTATGACACAAGGCTAGGCTTAACCCAACGGCGCTGGGTAAGGGGCTCTCTTGCTGCATAGGTAAGGCGGGGTTGATTCTTAGGCTCTGTTGTAATTGGTCGGACATGCTAAGCCCAGTGTCTCTGATGGCAATTTGCAACATGCGGGTGGGCCTAGCGCCTTCTTGTAGTGTGTCCCGAGCGATGGTCAGGGTAGAGGGCCGCACCTGTAAACTGATGCTGCCAGAAGGGGTATGCGCAATGGCATTTTGTAACAAGGCGGTAATGATGACACGGATTCTATTGAAATCCAGTGACACAGACTTGGGCAGTTGAGGATCGACATACACCAGACTGAACAAACCTTTGCGGGTGAGTTGCGGTTCAAATAACCACATGCAGCGTTCAATTTGGTTTTGTAAATATTCGGTGGTTGGGATGACATCGAGCTTTTTCGCATCGATCAAGGCCAAATCCGAGAGCATTTCCACTGTCTGCAAGAGTTGTTGTCCAGATTCTTTTACATGTTTAGATAAGTCCTTGGCTTCTTGGTGAGACGTGGTGTTCTTCAATGAATGAGCTACCCCTAAAATGGCACTGGCAGGTGAGCGAATCTCTTGAGTAATAAAAGACAGCATGTCAGCTTTGTCTTCATGAACGGCTTGGATGCTTGCTTGCAGTTTGCCATGTCGTTGGAAAGTGGCTTTTAGTTCGATAAAAACCTTAATGGTGAAAAAGCATAAGCACAGCAACAAGATCAAGAGTGCAATGGAAAGCACTTGAATGGTATTCAGATTACTTTGTAAGCGATCATTTTGTGCGGTGATGAATTCATTGCTGCCCTTGTTAACCAGGGTGATAAACTCATTGATTTGGTCGTCTAAACTTTGCAGACGCTCCAATAGACTGGGTAAATAAGACAGGTCGCCACCTTCAATTTTGGATAAATGAAAGGTTAATAGCTCAAGTTCTCCATTGATGATGTTCAATAGTCGAGAAGTGCGACCGTTTTCAAAGGTACGAATCAGATCACCCACTTCACCGACTCTCAGAAGATCAACGCGGCTCATCAGCAGATCGAATTCGAAATACGCTTTACCGTTAAGAGGGTGATCTTCTTCCTCTAGCAAGATGAGATAATTAATAAAACGGTAAGACTGTACTTGAAGTTGTAATGCGTTCCAGATAGAGCTTTCGAAAATACGGCGGCCATTATTTTTTGAGCTGTCACTGGTGTAAGTAATGATGGTAAATACGGCAATCGTGATGGTCAGAATGAGCGCGATAAAACTGTACAAGCTCCACTGTTTCAGTTTTGAAAACCACGCTGTATTTTTCAAACAATGCCCCTTTCTATTCTGGCGTAACCACCAGTTTTATTTGGTTTACTTGCCAAATAGAACGGCCATAAAACACTTCGGACTTTAAATCGTTGCGATCATCAAATGGGTAAATCACCATGATAGGACCAAGATTGCGAACGCTCATGGCACGGCCGTCTTGATGAGTGGCAAAAATAGCGCCGTTCTCGACGAAATCACTGAGAGGAATCTCTGTCATATAACGGTTTAACGCACTGACTTGCAACAGGTTCGCTTCGCTACCTAGACGCGCCACTAAATCTACGGCCGAAAAACCTTGGTAAGTATGAAGCCCTTTTGCCCAAGGGTTTTGTGTCGTCACTGTGTACTGCGGTAGCTTGTTGAGCATAGCCATGTCAAATTCGACGTCTTCAAGTGTTTCGTTGGCATCAATCGCACCAGAAACCGTCAGCAACACACTACCGTTGGCTTGATCTAAAGCGCTGACAGCCGAACTAGACAGCACCAAGAATAAGGCCATGAAAGAAGGTAAGAAACGCATAAAAAGCCTTTTATGATTGGCGTGAGTAATGAACAGAACAATACCGTTTCGTCATAATACAAGAGTTTTGGTAATAGACAAATAAACCTACTTACTTGTGTGAGATACTTTTATTTTATACGGGCTTTGTGGAGCCTCGAAAGCCCTCATGATATTCTCTCGTTTCAAATATAACCCAATAAAGGTGATGCTAGATTGTGATTACACACCCGTTTAAAGCCGCAGGGGCATTTATTAAGGCTTTGCCCTTGGTGTTGTCGAAAGATTTAAGGTTGTTCATATTAGCGCCGTTATTGGCGAATTTTCTTTTAATCGCCTTGTTGTACCTAGTGGCTTTTCGCTACCTTGATAACGGTGTGGCGTCTGTTATGGGGTATCTTCCTGAGTGGGTTTCGTTTATTGACTGGTTACTTGAATTAGTCGTTATGGCGCTTTTAGGGGTTCTGTTGTTTTACAGTTTTTCGGTGGGGGTGAATATTTTGGCCGCGCCCTTTATGGCTTTTTTGGCAGAAAAAGTGGAAGAAAAACAAACTGGGAAGGTGTTCGACGAGCGCTTAACCTTTGGTGTGGTGATGAAGGTGATTGGTCAAAGCTTACAACGTGAGTGTCAGAAGATTTTGTATTTTCTACCTCGGTTTTTGTTATTGATTTTATTGACGTTTGTGCCCTTGGTGAACGTGATTGCCCCGGTTCTGTTGCTGCTTTTTTCTATGTGGATGTTGTCGTTGCAATATATGGATTATGCGTTTGATAACAACAAAGTTTCCTTTAATAACATGAGAATGGCGCTGCGCTCAAAACCCTTATTATGTTGGACTTTTGGCGGCATCGTCATGGTCAGTTTAGCGATTCCTTTTTTTAATTTATTTGTTATGCCGATCGCAGTGGTTGCTGCGACCCTTTTATGGGTGTCGGTATTTCAGTCACAACAGGGTGACCATGCTACCTTGTTACCTTCGACGAATAGGATTTTGTAATGTCATTTAAAATATTGGTTGTCGATGATGCTTCCTTTACACGAGATTTGATCCGCCGCACCTTACGTAAGCAGTTCCCTGCGGCAGAGATTGAAGACGCGGTGAATGGCCGAAAAGCGCAAAAAATGATGGAAAAAATCCAGTTTGACATGGTGTTGTGTGACTGGGAAATGCCTGAAATGACCGGGGTTGAGCTGTTAAAATGGTGTCGTGAACAGCCAAAATACAAAAAAGACAGTGTGCCCTTTGTGATGATCACCAGCCGAGGTGACAAGAGTCATGTTGTTGAAGCTGTGCAGTCGGGTGTAACCGATTATCTTGGTAAACCTTTTTCGAGTGAACAGCTGATCAACAAGGTATTGTCCGCCGCGAAGAAACACAAAATTGAAGACCGTTTGTCGTCACAAAAGCCGCGGGATAAAAACGCCCCTGGCAGTTCAACATCCTCATTAGATGTATTAATGGGGGCCGGAAAGGCAGCAAGCCCGGTGAAAGCCACCAAGTTCATCAACCCTGATGCCACGGCGGCGGTGATAAAAGACGTCAAGATCCCTACCTCAGTACGGTTTGAGGGTAAGCAATTTCGCTGCATGGTGGTGCAGTTCAGTAAAACCGAAGCCACCATGTTTATTAAAAGTGACGACATTGTTCCTCAAGTCTTGGGGCAAGCGGTGTTGGACTTGGAGTTTGGTGGTAAGGTTAACCGTCTGAATTATTATATCCAGTCGGTCGCCACCACTGAGAAAAAGCATGATTCGACGTTTCTGACGGTGATATTGAGTTTAATAGATCAAGACAGTGAGAAAGAGGCTTTTATTGCTCAGCTGTTTGATAGCTTATGATTTGCCATTTTTATATATAAAACCACGACCTACAAAAGAACAGTCCGTTGTAGGTCGTGCCTTCAGGCCGACAAAAAGCTAATCACAGCAAATCAAAACCCTTGTCGCGCTAAAGCACGACCTACAAGACCAAACTGTCGTGCCTTTAGGCCAACACGTTTTTTATTTCTGAATGCCTAATGTGTTTTGGTTTTCATCTGTGGGAATTGGCTGTACAGGAATCGTATCGGTTCGCGTTCTGTGTGCTGGGAAGTGACAGGAGAAGGTGCTACCGAAGCCGGGTTGACTGCGTATTTGCAGTTTGGCGTCATGGTGCAACAACACATGTTTCACAATCGCCAAGCCAAGACCTGTACCACCCGTTTTTGAGCCACGCCCTTTATCCACTCTAAAAAAGCGTTCTGTGAGCCTTGGAATGTACCTTGGTTCGATACCAATGCCATTATCTTTGACAGAAAATACGCCGTTAAATTCGTTGTTTTCCCACTTGACCAGAATGTCGCCACCGTCTGGAGAATACTTCACCGCATTGACCACAAGATTTGAAAAGGCGCTATATAGTTCCTTATAAGAACCATACAAGCGAGCATCGCTAGGAATGTCCAGTGTCACCTTATGCTTGTCGGTGAGGATTAAATTGGTCACTTTAGTAATGGCATTGATTAAGTCGGTGACTTTATACCATTGATTTTCTTCTCGTTTATCGTCGCTCTCAAGGCGAGACAAGAGTAAAAGATCCTCGATGAGCTGTTCCATGCGTTCCGATTGTTCAGACATGTTCACAATGCCTTTTTGCATGCTCGCAGGTAGGCTGTCTTTGAATAACTCTAAGGTTTCTAGATAACCCTTAATGACGGTGAGGGGAGTTTTTAACTCGTGGGATGCATTAGCGACAAAGTCTTTGCGCATTTGTTCAAGCAAATGTAAGCGTGTCACGTCACGCACAAAAATTAGGTGGTCGTTTTTATCGTATAGTGTGGTTTGTATTTCTAAGTAGACGCCATCTTTCGCAGGTGATTTGATGACCAGAGGCTCCCCAAATCGCTTCTGGCTGAAATAGCGAAAAAAGTCCGGATTGCGGACAATATTAGTGATGACCTGACCCCGATCGACCGGGCGTTGTAACCCCAAGAAGTGTCCGGCAGAATTGTTCCACCACTCTAAATTACCTTGGTGATCTGCCATGATCACGCCTTCTTTTAAGGCCGTGGTCGAGCTTTCTATACGGGTAAGCGCTTGACGCATGCGACGCTTTGATTTGCGCTGTTTCTTTTGTAAACGATACACAGAATCAAAGACTTCGCCCCAAATTCCACCGGATTCAGGAGGAGCTGCACGGCCAGAGTGGCGTAACCAATTATGAAACTGATAGAGCTGATACAGCTGCCAGTACAAGGATCCTAAAACATACAAAAGCAAAACACCCAGCAATTGCCCCAGCACTAAGCCAATAACGATACAGGCAGCAAGACCGATAAACCATGTTGTGATGGTGTTTCGCCAAATTGTTTTCATACAACCCTTTTTGTTGAGAAGCGGTAGCCTGTCCCTCTGACTGTTTGTATCAAGAAGTCGTGAGTGCTACCAATCGCTTTACGTAAACGGCGTATGTGAACATCAACAGTACGTTCTTCAACATACACATTGCCGCCCCAAACTTGATCTAATAATTGCGCTCTTGAATACGCACGTTCCTGGTGTGTCATGAGAAACTTCAGTAGTCGATATTCTGTTGGTCCCATGTCCAAAGGACGACTGCCAATTGTGACGCGCTGGCTGACAGGATCTAGCATTAGGCCTTCAATTTCAATCGGTTCGTCGACACCCTGAGGAGTGGCACGTCGCAACACGGCTTTTAAACGAGCAACCAGTTCTCTTGGTGAAAAAGGCTTGGTGATGTAGTCGTCTGCACCCACTTCCAAACCTTGAATCTTGTTATCTTCTTCGCTTTTTGCCGTCAAGATAATCACGGGTATTTCAGCGGTTGTGCTGTCTTTTTTGAGTCGACGAGTCAGCTCAACACCGCTGCCCCCCGGCATCATCCAATCTACCAATACCAGATCAGGTCGATGGTCCACAATCATCTCATGGGCTTGCTGAATGTTTTCCGCTTCAAGGTATTCATACCCTGCCATTTCAAGCGCAATGGCGATCATTTCACGAATGGAAGATTCGTCATCTATAATTAATACTTTTTTACCGGTCACAGGATTATCCTCATCTCAGGAACGGTTTTTATTAAAGCGGGTAAATGTGACAATTTGGTTAAAATGTCACATGTTTGCCACATTTTAAACTAAATAACTCACTATCAAGCCGATAAAAACACAGTATCCCACGCGGTTATTGTCCAAAAAGGAACGAAAGCAAGCTTGACGGTCCCGCGTCTTAGCTTGAGAGAACTGCTGGTAAAAAAGCCCAAGGCACACAATCAAGGAAACAAAATAGGGCCAATCAAGTCCGCCGATCACCCCAATCCAAGCCAGTAACGATAGGGTTAATCCTTGTAGGCCGATAATAACCAATAAATCGTATTGGCCAAACAAGATGGCGGTGGATTTAATGCCGATCTTAATATCATCGGGTCGATCCGTCATGGCATAGTAAGTATCATAAGCGATGGTCCAGAAACAGTTCGCGACAAACAGCATCCACAGTTCATAACTCGCTAAATCGCCGCCTTGAGCGCTGTAGGCCATGGGAATCGCCCAAGAAAAAGCCAATCCCAAAAACAGCTGTGGTAGATGCGTGTATCGTTTCATAAAGGGGTATAAGGCAGCAAGCCCCAGCCCAATAAAAGACAGAAGAATCGTTTGGATGTCGGTGAACAGCACTAAAGCAAAACTCACTACGCAAAGCCCAGTAAACAGCACTAATGCTTCTTTTTCCGATACTCTGCCGGAAGGTAAGGGGCGGTTTTTGGTTCGTTCTACGTGGCCATCCACTTTGCGATCGGCGTAATCATTGATGACGCATCCTGCAGAACGCATACTAAATACACCCAGTACGAAAATGATGATGAGATGCCATTCAGGCAGGCCATCCGCGGCTAGCCATAAAGCCCATAAGGTCGGCCATAATAGCAATAACGAGCCGATTGGACGGTTAAAGCGGGTTAATTCTGCGTAGTCTTTTATCTTGTTCATATACTTCCAAAAGGCGATTTCAACTGTTGGATACTCTCAAAAAACGCTTCATTGACCAGTATGCCAGGGCCGTACTGATGAAACACGGAGCGCCGTGCCCATACGGCAGTGGGCTGATCGGGAAACATACGTTTTGGCAATTGCGTCACTTCAATGCCACTGCGAATCAGAGATCGGTGTTGAAATAAATAGCCTCCCAAGGGTTTATTGTTTAAATGTTTTACTTGTCGCCAGTGGCCTCGCAATGATCGGGCGGGAATCACTGAACGAGCATAAATCACCGCTTTACCATCCACTCTAAGTAAAACGGTACGTATTCTAGCCGCTTCTCTTGGTCTTAACTTTAGACGTTTTTTTTCCCGTGATGTTGGCTCTCCCCAGGTATCTTCGATCACTTCTACACTCAATTCGCCTAGACACTGCAGTTTGGCTGTCAAAGAAGCGGGTGTGGTTAACCAATGCCAAAGCATAGGTGGAATCTTGGTTTTATTGACCCGATGAACGGGGGCCCAACGGTAATCAAACTGTTGGGCTGCGGCTGAGTTCATGACTGTCATAAAATACTAGGATGCATTCATCTTGTTCATTAAATCGACCATTTTTTTTAGCTCTGCAGAAGATTGATAAACCGCCTCTCGACAGGCTTCTGCTTGCTCTATAGTCAGTCCTACAGCAACCAGTACCTCAGGGTTGATGGCTTCTTCATGGCGCAGGCAGCGTGAAATATAAAGCAACTTTGCTAAGGTGGCGTGTTGACCATGATAGTGTGGTTTTTTGCTATAGCGGATGGCCATCCATATGCTGTCTGGAAGACTCCAATAACGTAATAACCAAGAGCCTAGTTGCTCTTTAGTAAAACTTAAAACCTGCATTTCAACCAACTCGGATGACAGATGTGCATTCGCTTCCTGGTATCGAGATAGGATGGCAAAGTGGGGCGGAAAAATAGTACTGATCGCCAAGTAGCCAAAATTATTGAGTAGACCAGCCAAGTACGCATGGCCCAGTTTAGGGCGAAGGTGGCTTGAGGTGTGTTTCGCGAGAGACGCTACCAAGGCGGCATTAGAAACAGAGTCTATCCAGAAATCTTCATAATGGCGTGGGCCATTGTCGGGCGACTGAAAACCGTTTCCCATCGATAACCCCAGCGCTAAATTCATCACCATATCAAAGCCCAATACGCGAATAATGGCATCTTCGACCGACTCTATATTGCCAGGTGCACTGTAATAGGGTGACGACGCCCAACTGACGACCTGAGCCGCTAAGCTTGGGTCTAGAGCAATCACATCGCATAGCTCATCGGTACCGGCGGCTTCGTCCGAAGATAAACGAATGATGCGGTGTGAGGAGGCCGGTAACGGAGGGATCTCCAGTGTTTCCTCAAGTCGTGCTTTTAATCGGATAGATTGGAACTTGCCCAGCGCATGAAGAATTTGCGCTTCGTCTTCTTCGTGGTTATCGACAGGACGCTTGATTGTTTGGGTGCTGATAGCGATGTTTTCAAAGCGATTTAACGGCCCCGAAAATAATGTTTTCAGTGCCGATGTGTCTATTTTCCGGGGGCTTGCATCGCTTTTTGTTTTAATAGTGACGCAGTCCTCTTGCAAGATGGACGCATCCAACAGGGTGCTCATGCTGTTTGGCTTGGCCAAGGTGTTGCCTGCATTGTGAGAACACGCCACGGGTTCAAAGCGTCGCTTAGTGATACGAGACACCGCGGCAATATCTACCATGCAACTCTCAGGAAAAATAACCTGCAAACGCCCTGCACTGTCGGCTAAATGTACAACACGTAACCTCTGACTTGGCTGACAATCAACGACGGATTCCATGGTTCTACCTTGTGAAAGCGAAAACAAAAAAAAGCCCCTAATAAGGGGCTTTGCAAATATAACAGATTTTGTATTTGGATTCTGATTAGTGATTCAGAATCTGACTCAAAAACATTTGTGTACGGTCGTGTTGTGGATTATTGAAGAATTCATGGGGTTCGTTTGACTCCACGACTTCCCCAGCGTCCATAAAGACCACACGGTCAGCCACTTTTTTAGCAAAGCCCATCTCGTGTGTTACACAGACCATGGTCATACCTTCTTCGGCTAGTTGCACCATAACATCCAGTACTTCCTTGATCATCTCTGGATCAAGTGCGGACGTGGGCTCGTCAAACAGCATAATACGAGGTTCCATACACAGACCACGAGCAATCGCTACACGTTGTTGCTGTCCGCCAGAAAGCTGACCAGGATACTTCAATGCTTGGTTGGCGATCTTAACGCGCTCTAAATAATGCATGGCCATTTCTTCGGCTTCTTTTTTGGGTTTTTTACGAACCCAAATTGGCGCCAAGGTGAGATTTTCTAAAATCGATAAATGAGGAAACAGGTTAAAATGTTGGAAAATCATCCCCACATCTTTACGAATTGCCTCGATGTTTTTTAGGTTATCGTTCATTTCCACACCGTCGACGGAAATGATGCCCTTTTGGTGCTCTTCTAGACGGTTTATACAACGAATCATCGTTGATTTACCTGAACCAGAAGGGCCACACACCACGATGCGCTCGCCTTTTTTAATACTGAAATTGATGTTTTTTAGGACGTGAAAATCACCATACCATTTATTCACATCTTTAAACTCGATGATCGCTTCTTCACCCGGTTCAAGTTGGGCAAGTGCCATGTTTCTGTCTGTCATTGTAAAGGCCTCAAATTCTTAATCAGTTCCGCTTGTGTCCGGTGTCTAACTTGCGCTCTAACGCCATACTGTATCGCGACATGCCAAAGCAGATAATAAAATAAACAAATCCTGCGAAGGCATAACCTTCAACGGTGGTTCCTAACCAGTTTGCGTCATGATTAGCCGCTTGGATCCGACCTAATAAGTCAAACATACCGACGATATATACCAAGGTAGTGTCTTTAAACAAACCGATAAAGGTGTTTACGATACCAGGTATAACAAGCTTCAACGCTTGCGGCAAAATGACCAAAATCATGGATTGCCAATACGTTAAGCCCATCGCATCAGCCGCTTCATATTGGCCTTTTGGAATGGCTTGTAAACCGCCACGTATTACTTCGGCCATATAAGCAGAAGAAAACAACGTGATCCCA
Organism: uncultured Maribrevibacterium sp.; assembly: GCA_964494965.1. Classification (GTDB taxonomy): domain Bacteria; phylum Pseudomonadota; class Gammaproteobacteria; order Pseudomonadales; family Marinomonadaceae; genus Marinomonas. The sequence goes on along the minus strand of CAZBUC010000005.1, from coordinate 5,350 downwards.
ATAATGACACGCATTAACTTGTTAAAATTCATGCCGTCAGGCAGGAAGAGTGGAATCATAACTGACGCCATAAACAAGATAGTAATGAGTGGCACGGCACGTATGGTTTCGATAAAAACAATACACACCGATTTTGCGACTGGCATGTCTGAACGACGTCCCAGTGCAAGCAACACCCCAAGTGGGAAGGAGGCAACAATGCCTACCACGCCCAGCAAGGTGGTCAAGAACAGTCCGCCCCACAACGACGTTTCTACAACCACTAAACCAAATACGCCACCGGCAAACAAGAAGTAAGCAACGACGGGATAAACCAGAATAATCACTAAAGAAAGGTACAGTTTATTGATGGTTTTTATTGCAAATGCGCCCAGCAACACGACCAAAGCGATCAATGACAAATTAATGCGCCATGTCTCTTCAGATGGGTATAAGCCGTACATAAACTGCTCAAAATACGCCCCAACAAATGCCCAGCATGCACCGCCGCCGGTACAAGCCGCTTTGGAATCACCTGTGAAAGTCGCATTGATTAAGCCCCATTGGATCATGGGAGGAACCAGCAAATATAAGATATATAAGCTGAATAACGTCAAAGCAACGTTAAGAGGCGACGATAACAAGTTGTTACGTAGCCATGCCACAGCACCTACAGAGTTCACTGGAGGCGGAAGGCTGGGTGATGGTTTAAATTCAATAGCCATGATCTACCTCCTAGCGCTCAATTAAAGACATTTTCTTGTTGTACCAGTTCATAAACATAGAGATGGTCAAACTCAATGAACCGTACACCAACATACACAGACCTATGGTTTCAATCGCTTGACCTGTTTGGTTGAGCGTTGTTCCCATGACCACAGACACCAATTCAGGGTAAGCAATCGCAGCCCCGAGAGACGAGTTTTTCGCTAAGTTTAAGTATTGGCTGGTCAATGGAGGAATAATCACACGCAATGCTTGTGGCAATACGATTAGACGTTGAGTTAAGTTATCGCGTAACCCTAATGAACGTGCCGCCTCAGTTTGTCCCCAGTTAACAGACAATATGCCTGCGCGCACGATTTCAGCGATAAATGCTCCAGTGTAAGTGGCCAAGGCGACTAACACGGCAACAAATTCAGGTGGTAACACCATACCGCCTGTTACGTTAAAGCGACTTTTTTGTGGTAGGTCAAACTCTAAAGGAAAGCCTGCAATGGCAAACGCTAGAAAAGTAATACCAATAATAAGACCAAGGGATGACCAGTAAGCTGGAAACCATAATCCTGTTCTAGTTTGACGTTTTTTCGCCCAAACAATTAATGCCATAGCAGCAAAAATAGACAGGATAAAGCCCATGACAACGAGACCAAATCCATCTTGGAATGAAGGGTTAGGAGAGTAAATGCCCCGTTTGTTCAGTAAAAAATCGCCAAATTCATAGCTGTCACGTGGTGCTGGTAGGGCAGCAAGTACCGCAAAGTACCAGAAGAACATTTGCAGCAGTAACGGCAGGTTACGCAAGGTTTCCACATAGACAGTGGCCAGTCTAGCCACAAGCCAGTTATTGGATAATCTTGCTAAACCGACGATGACACCGATAATGGTTGCCAACACGATACCCAACATAGAAATGACGAAGGTGTTAATTAACGCAACGGCAAAGGCGCGTCCATAAGTACCAGAGTCCGTGTACTCAATTAAATGCATTAAAATGGGAAAACCGGCGGGCTCATTAAAAAATGTGAATCCCGTTGAAATTCCACGATTATCAAGATTGTTTTGTAAGTTGGTGAACAGGAAATAACCTACAAAAACCACAACGCTGAGAAGCAAAACTTGAAAGATGAGGGCTCGGGTCCCGGCATCATTCAACATGCTGTTATTAGGTTTTGTTTTATCGCTCATCTTAATTCAGGCAAATGAAATGCTCGTCAGATGTGTAAGAAAGGGGGGAGAAACTCAGCGGCGACAAGGCCGCTGAGCCAATACCCAAGGCGGGTTATACTTGCGTTATTAGCGCACTGGAGGCGCGTACATGATGCCGCCTTCAGTCCATAGAGCATTGAGACCACGAGGTAAATTTACTGGAGTAGATGGACCAACGTTACGTTCAAACACTTCACCGTAGTTACCTACTTTCGCGATTATGTTGTAAGCCCAGTCAGCAGGTAGGCCAAGTTGCGCACCCATATTTCCTTCCGCACCAAGTAAACGTTTAATCTCTGGGTCAGAGGTACCAGATTTAATTTCTGCAACGTTTTTAGAAGAGATACCCATTTCTTCAGCGTTTACTTGAACAAACATCGCCCAAGTTACTATGTCTTTCCACTGGTTATCGCCGTGGCGAACAACAGGGCCTAGAGGCTCTTTAGAAATGGTCTCATCTAAGATCACATGCTGACTAGGATCCGATAATTTAGAGCGGTGAGCCGCTAAGCCAGACTTATCTGTTGTGAAAACATCACAACGGCCAGAAGAGTAAGCGGAAAGCGCTTCATCGGCTTTTTGAACCACAACTGGAACGTAAGACAATTTGTTCTTACGGAAGAAATCCGCCATGTTCAATTCTGTTGTTGTTCCTTGCTCGGTACATACAGTTGCACCGTCTAGATCTTTTGCAGAATCAATACCTAGGTCTTTACGAACCATGAAGCCTTGACCGTCGTAGAAGTTTACAGCGGTAAAGTCCAAACCTAGTGAAGAGTCACGAGTGTAAGTCCAAGTGGTGTTACGAGATAGCATGTCGATTTCACCAGACTGAAGCGCAGTGAAACGTTCTTTAGCAGAAAGAGGTGTGAATTTTACTTTTTGCGCATCACCAAAAATAGCGGCAGCAGTTGCTCGGCAAGCATCAACATCGATACCAGACCATTCGCCGTTCACATCTGCGTTAGAGAAACCAGGTACACCTTGGCTAACGCCACATTGAACAAAACCTTTTGCTTTAACATCGTCAAGCGTTGCTGCGGTAGCACCAGCGCTGATTGTGGCGGCGATTGCTGCTGTAGACAGTAGTTTACCAACATTCGATTTCATTATATTGAGCCTCCCAGGCGGTTATTTTACATACTGCTGTTATCTTCATTTTGCTTTTATGTTGAATATCAGATCGAAGAATCTTTGTATTTAATACTCATCGAAAACAAAGCAAGGATGATGCCAACATTTGATTATTCTTGTTATGAAGTATATGCAGACGAAGTCTCTATAAAGCTCATCGCATGCCTCTATAGAATTACTCTTTTGAGGCGTAGTCAAGGATAAAATGTCAGAAAAGAGGAGGGACATACGCATTACTTACACTTTCTAGGGCGGGTTTTTGTGAAAATAATGCACATTCTAGGCAAAGTGGCTCTTCGCCAGACCAAATAAAATGCGGCTTTAGGGGCAAAATTAGACTTTTTGATTGCACTAATATGAGGCATTTTTCGAAGGGCGAGATTTTTTTGGAGCAAAATGAATTTTTTGCATCATATTGGTGCTTTCTTGTGTCATGTTTGAATAACCATGTTGAATATAATGAATAAAGCACTTTCCATAATTTGCGATCTGCGTGGTAGACTTCTATTAATTGAACATTAATTGACGTCATGTAAGGAGATCCACGCCAGATGGACAACTCAGCAAAACCGCTTGATCGCTTAGATAAGAAAATTCTTCGTGAGTTGCAGATAAATGGTCGTTTATCAAATGTGGAATTAGCGAGTCGAGTTGGGTTAAGTGCGACCCCTTGTTTAGAGCGCGTACGCCGCTTGGAACGTAATGGCTATATTACGGGCTACTGTGCTTTGGTGAACCCCAAAAAAGTAGACGCCGGATTGTTGGTGTTTGTCGAAATTCGCCTCAAAACCACCTCTCCTGAGGGATTTAATGAGTTCAAAGCCGCGGTCACTGAAATCCCAGAAATATTGGAATGCCACTTAATCGCGGGGGATTTTGAATACCTGCTCAAAGCCCGCGTGTCTAATATGGATACCTATCGCCTGTTGCTAGGGGAGACGCTGTTGACTCTGCCCCATGTTCGGGAATCGCGCACTTATGTGGCCATGGAAGAAGTAAAGAATACGACGGTAGTGAGCATTCCTTAGTATAATGTCAGCCAAAATGTCATTAACAGGGCCGTACTTAATCAAAACCACACAGCCTACTGTTTTTTACGTTTTGTTGTGATCAACCCTGTCACTATCCTTTGCAACATCACAGGACCCACACCTTTTATGTTGAGAACGGCTTTGTCCGATGAAAAAGGCCGTTCTTTTACCAACTTCTCGAGCGTTTTCTTTGGCACGCCTTTGATACTTAAAAGCGTTTCCACTTTTGACTTATTAATGGCGAGATAACCATCGTCGCCACCAGTGGCGTTTTTTTTTAGATCAACCACAGGCTCGACATCGGGTTCTACAGTGGATTCTAAAGCGGTCGATTCTAAAGCAGGTTCGACAACTTCTTCTGTCTCGCCAGAAGAGTGGGGCTGATGAGCATGGTAGGGCGCTGTAAAGTCGGCTGAATCGCATACCAAGTATTCGGCACCGTTCCATTCACTCAGTTGCAACACAAGTTGCCAAATGCCTTCCGGTGGCGACTGGAAAAGCAAATCGTAATGACAGTCTATTAAGCCGTGTTGACCTTGTAGCTCACCGAGTGTCGTGGACGCTAAAACGTGCGTTTCTGCAGCGCCGAGCATATCTTGACGAACCGCGCACAGTTGTAACTGCAGTGTGCCACTCAGGTTGTCTATGTCTCTGTGATTACTGATGCGTTCAACCGTAATAACGATGCGGTCCTCGTCGATTCGATAAGCGCTGTTTTGTAGGCTGAGCATGGGGTATTCAGAATGGGGGTATAAGCTGTCCATGTTAGTTCCTTCTAGCCGACTGTGGCGGTAATGGCGCGTAAAAAACAAAATTAAGCCAACAGGCTTTATGGGGGAGATTTTTGATTAATTTTTGCTCAGGTGCAAGTAAATACCGCTATTTTAGTAAAAACAGGACCACAAAAGCGGTTACACGTTTAAGTACTGACCGTGATTAGGCAGCCAGCGCGATAAAAGCGGGGAAATACGCTCAGGATAGTGATGGTACAGCAAGCTTGCAGCGCGCTGCACGTCGTCCAGTAAACCTTTATCTCGCTGAAGATTCCCAGAGCCCAGTCTGTCGAGTGCCGAGTAATTCACCAGGGCCACGCAGTTCAAGGTCTTTTTCAGCGATCTTGAAACCATCGCTGGTTTCTCTCATAGTTGAGAGGCGCTCCTTACCTTGTTGACCTAAGGGAGCCTTGTATAGCAAGACGCAATGGCTGGCGGCTTGACCTCGACCCACACGTCCGCGCAGCTGATGAAGCTGAGCCAGCCCAAGTCGCTCTGGGTTTT
>CAZBUC010000004.1:16300-25486 GCA_964494965.1 uncultured Maribrevibacterium sp. | reverse complement strand
TGCCTTTTAGACGAGCGTCTTGTTCACGACAATACTGCAGTACGACACTGGCATCTCCTGGGTCCACGGCCCATATTTCTGAACTTTTTGTCTCTTTTAGAATCCAGATATAATTATCTTGAAAAGCGGGGAGCGGAAAAATAGTCATAAAATGTCTGCTTTGTGGTGGTTTTCGTTCATATGACGTGATGACAAAAACAATAAATAACACGTCTGCATCGTTAAAAGGTGAGTTCATTGTATGTTGGATGATCAATCAAGACAATTTTTTCAGGCCTGGTATCAGACGGATCTAGGTAAGAATTTGTTGCAGCGAGAAAAAGAAGAAATTGTTGCCGAGCTGGATGCGGTTGTCGGCTATTATCTCGTGGCCCAATCACCAATTAAGACCTTTGTGGTGGAGCCTCATCGCTTACGTGAAAGTATTCTGATTGCACCAAGCTTAGAGTTGGGGGCATCACCCAATACTGTTGTGGCAAGATCCAGTGAATTGCCTTTCGAACCAGATGGGGTGGACGTTCACGTTTTTCATCATACGTTGGATATTTCGGCCACCCCCCATGACGATTTGCGTGAGGCTGCTCGAACTCTACTACCCAGTGGTAAACTGATTATTGTGGGGTTTAACCCTTGGGGGGTGTGGGGAATGTGTCGATTATTCTCAAAGCGACGAAAGGCGCCTTGGTGCGGTCACTTTATTGCTCACCAACGATTGGAAGATTGGTTAAAGGTCGCGGGACTTACTTTAGAAGTTAAGCGATTTGTTTGGTATTATCCGCCCTTGCAATGCGGTAAATGGCGAGCGCGTTTTAACTGGCTTGATAAATTTCTTCAGCCTTTAAAGCTGCCTTTTAGCAGCGTTTATATCATAGTAGCGACTAAGCAAGAAAAGCGCTTTATTCCGCTGAAACCACGTTGGTCAGGGGCTCGAGTTAGAGTGCCGCCCTTAACAAAACCAACAGCAAAAGAGATGAGAGAGTGAAGAAGGTCATACTGTACACAGATGGTGCCTGCAAGGGCAACCCGGGAATTGGTGGTTGGGGGGCTTGGCTCACGTTCGGCGAACATGAAAAGCGTTTATGTGGTGGCGAGCACGACACAACCAATAATCGGATGGAGTTGATGGGAGCGATAGAGGGGCTGCGAGCGCTTAAGGAGACATGCTCGGTGACACTCTATACCGACTCGTCTTATGTCCAAAAAGGGATAACGGAATGGTTGGCGGGTTGGAAGCGAAAAGGTTGGATGACCGCGTCTAAACAGCCCGTTAAAAATAAAGATTTATGGCAAGCGTTAGATGAACAGTGTCAGCGCCATGACGTGACGTGGAAATGGGTAAAAGGTCATGCTGGTATAGAAGGCAATGAAATTGCCGATGAGCTGGCAAATCAAGGTATAGACGAATTAAGGGCCATATCATGAGACAGGTTGTTTTAGATACAGAAACCACAGGTATCGATCCTAAGCAAGGTCATCGAATTATCGAGATTGGCTGTGTTGAAATGATTGGACGTAAACTAACCAAACGTCATTTTCATGTGTATATCAACCCTGATAGAGAAGTCGAAGAAGAAGCCTTCCGTGTCCACGGCATCAGTAATGAATTTCTGGCTGATAAACCACGTTTTCATGAAATTGCTCAAGAGTTTTTTGATTTTATTAAAGGCGCTGAGCTGATTATTCATAACGCCCCCTTTGACATTGGCTTTATGGATCACGAATTTGCCCGCTTGGGTGGTTATCCTAAAACACATGAGGTTTGCCGTGTTTTTGATAGCTTGGTATATGCGCGTAAAAAGCATCCTGGTCAGAAAAACAACCTAGATATCCTTTGTAAGCGTTACGGTATTGATAACTCCCACCGAGAACTGCACGGAGCACTGTTAGACTCCGAAATTCTGGCTGATGTGTATTTGCTGATGACAGGTGGTCAAACCAGTTTGGGGTTAGCAAACCATTCTGACTCACAAGGCAAGGAAGAGGGTGATGTGGATGTCATTAGAAGACTGTCTAATAATCGCAAGCCATTAAAAATTATCCGAGCCAGCCAACTTGAGCTGGAGTCTCACGAAGAAAGATTGAATCTTATTGACAAGAAATCTGGGCAATCATTGTGGCGTAAGCCAAACGTCCAATAAAAAACCCTCATTTTATGCCTTTCAATGCAGAGTAATCCGAGATATTGAAAGGCATTTTATTGAGGGTTTTTAATGAGCTATTTGTCAACTTTATAGTAAATAAACAACACAGAAGCCGCCCACGATACTCAACACAATTGTGTAGGGCAGTGCCATCCAAACCATTTTTCCGTAGGACAAGCGTAGCAGAGGAGCAATGGCAGAAGTCAACAAGAACAAGAAAGCCGCTTGGCCGTTAGGTGTCGCAACACTTGGCAAGTTTGTTCCTGTGTTAACTGCTACTGCCAATACATCAAAATGTTCACGAGTGATCAAGCCTGCATCTAAAGCTGCTTTAATTTCATTGATGTAAACAGTCGCAACAAACACATTATCACTGATCGCCGACAAGACGCCGTTTGCGATAAACAACACAATAGGCTGTTGTTCAACTGGCATGCTAAACACCAGATTAATCACGGGTTGGAAAAGATGCTGGGCGTGGATAACGGAAACAACGGTGAAGAAAACCACTAAAAGTGCGGTGAAAGGAAGAGACTCTTCGAACGCGTGTCCGATTCTGTGTTCCTCAATAATGCCGTTGAAAGAAGTTAATAAGACAATAATCATTAGCCCTACAAGACCGACTTCTGCAACATGAAAAGCAAGAGATAATACAAGGATAACGGCCACGATGCCCTGAATGATCAACTGTGCTTTGTGCTTATTGGTGTGCTTTTGTGATTCTTCTTTTTCGAAGTTGTTGAGAATGTCTCGAACGGTATCAGGAAGCTGAGCGCCGTAATCAAACCACGCGGTTTTTTCCAATACAATCACGGTCAGTAGGCCACAGACTAATACAGGCATAGAGACGGGGGCGACATTTAGGAAAAACTCTAAAAAATCCCAGCCAGCGACTTTGGCAATGAGCAGGTTTTGTGGTTCGCCGACTAATGTGGCAACACCACCAAGAGCGGTACCCACAGCACCGTGCATCATGAGGTCGCGCAAGAAAGAGCGAAACTCGCTCAAATCTTCTGCGTTGACGGGCAAGATGGAATCGTCTTTGCCATGATCGTGGTTTTTGTTGGAGCTTTGTCCGGATGCTGCTTTATGGTAAACCGAATAAAACCCGACGCCGACACTAATAAGCACCGCGGTAACGGTTAAAGCGTCAAGAAATGCAGATAATAAAGCTGCAGAAAAACTAAAAATCAATGAAATAATGATTTTCGATTTTACTTTGACCAGTAATTTGTTGAAGACGAACAACAGCATGTCTTTCATGAAGTAAATACCGGCGACCATGAACATCAGCAGTAAAATAACTTCTATATTATGGGAAACTTCAGTATATACGCCTTCGGGGGACGTTAATCCAAGTACGACTGCTTCGATAGCCAACAATCCACCAGGTTGCAATGGGTAGCATTTTAATGCCATAGCCAAAGTAAAAATGAATTCGACAATTAACAACCAACCTGCAACGAAGGGTCCAAACACTACCAGTACAATAGGGTTAATAATCAGAAAGGCTAGAATGACTTGCTTATACCAGAGTGGGGCAGCGCCCAGAAAGTTTCTGCCGAACGCTTGCGCGAGAGAGGGTTTCATTGGTTTCTCCTTTAAGAAAAGGCACGAAAATGTGCGAAAAAAATAACAAGATTTCTCTGGTGTAAAAATGACCAAAGGAATCTTGTTAGTTCTTTCACATCGAGTGTTTTCTAAAGCAGGGAAATTCTGAAGCGCCAGATAATAAGGCATATGAAATTTAGTATCTAGAGTGAATTGTAATAAAATTACATTGTTTTTTACATAATTACCCCAAACATATCCAGAAATTGTCAATATCTAAACAGAAGGAAAGCATTTTGGAATTTTTAACCGACTACGCCGCGTTTGCTTTAAAGTTGATCAGTGTTGCCTTAGTGATTGGTGTGTTGCTGGCGATGATGGCCAGTGGCAAACGAAAATCACAACCGGGTCATTTGTCCGTCGCAAAATTAAATGACGCTTATGATGCAATGAAAGCTGAGTTAGACAATCAGCTTTTGGATAAAAAAACGTTAAAAGCTCGACTCAAAGAAAAAAAGAAGAAAGAGAAGCTTGAAAAGAAATCACAGAAAAAAACACCCAATAAGGCAGAAACCGCAGAGGTCGTAAAAAAACGTGTATATGTGTTGGATTTTGATGGCGATATAAAGGCATCTGCCGTTGAAACCATGCGTGAAGAGATAACGGCGATTTTGAGTGTAGCGACGCCAGAAGATGAAGTCATGGTTCGCCTTGAAAGTGGCGGTGGTGTTGTGCATGGCTATGGGCTCGCTGCTTCACAGTTGCAGCGTATTCGAGAAGCTAATATTCCGCTGACGATATGTGTCGACAAAGTCGCCGCCAGCGGGGGATATATGATGGCATGTGTTGCGGATAAGATTATTGCCGCGCCTTTCGCTATTTTGGGTTCTATTGGCGTAGTGGCTCAAATTCCGAACGTGCATCGACTCTTAGACAAAAGTTTGATTGATGTTGAGCTTCATACGGCGGGACGTTACAAGCGAACGCTAACCATGCTAGGTGAAAATACCGATGAAGGTCGCGAGAAATTCAAGCAAGATTTGGAAGATACGCATGATTTGTTTAAGCGTTTCGTGTCCAGTCAGCGACCACAGTTAGACATTGAAAGCATTGCTACAGGCGAGACTTGGTATGGTTCTGAAGCGTTGGAAAACAACTTAGTAGATGCTGTGATGACAAGTGATGCGTATTTAGTGTCTCACTATGACAAAGCAGACGTAATTCAAGTGACTTATAAACAGCCAAAAGGTATGGCGGAACGATTTGGTTTATCCTTATTTTCTGCCTTAGAGCAGAAAGCCGTTAGTTGGATTGGTAAGCTGACTCAGACACGCGGTTACTAAAAAAGTAAAACTCGAAAAAAGGAGCCACAACAAGGGCTCCTTTTTTTGCTCTGATTTTTTTGCTCTGACAGGCCTAGCCTAAAGCCTGTTAGCGGCTGTAAAGCTCGTTGGTGCTTTGCAGTTCATCGTAATTCAAGCTGGCTCCAGTTTCAGGTGTCATTGTCTTCAGTGCGATTCGCTCGAACGCGTCTTCTAGCTCGATCGGTTCAAAATACAATAAAGTGCCTATAGTAGGGTGGTCAATGTAATTGACTTTTTTACTGGCGGTTTTATTGCTTTGGTACAAGGTAAGTACGGCTGAAGGAACAAAGGCTTCGTCATTAATCGCCAAGTTAGGGAGTTCAATGCTGGTGCTCGTTTGCTCGGATGCTCTTAGCAAGGCTCGGTTATTACTGTCGATTGCATCAAGGCTTTCTGACTGATTAAGTACGTCACTCTGTGGTGAATTGACGGCGTTTTGCAGCGCATTGCGGCTGAATAAATAATGCTGATAACGAATGTCAGTTTCAAGGTAACGCCCTAGCTGAATGACAATGTCAGCGGTGAGTTCTGGATAGTCGAATTCTTCACTGTAATACGTAAACTGCTTGCTAATGCTGTCTCCTGGCGCTTTGAAAATCAGTGTCCACTCTTGATTTGCGAGTATGTCTACCCGGCGCTTGAGTTTGTTTTCCATAGCAACAAACGGTGAATCTAGCTGTAAATCAAGACGGGGCTTTTTCTCACTGGCTTGTTGTTTATTGTTAATCAGCAACCCCAATTCAGCGGGCAAGAGATCCACATAATTTATCTGTTCGGTAGATTGATCTTCAGGCCAGATAAACGTCAACAAGTACCCTTGATAGGCTCTGGCAGTTTCTGGATCATATTTTCCTGTGTCCGCCAGTAAGGAGTGGCTGAACAAGCATGCCGTTAGTAAAACAGAGGTTGCGACTTTCAATGTAGTAACTCCAGGGTTTTAGTCGTTTCTTCAAAGCGCTCATCGGCGCTGTTCATAGTGGCCATAAATTTTAGCGTGTCTGGCCCTGCCAGTTTATACTTATCGGGTTTGGTCTGTATCAGCTTGATCAGCTTCATTGGATCCACTGGGGTTTTGCTGTTAAAGAATATTTTACCCTCTTTGACATTGGCTTCAATTTTTTTGATGCCTAACTGCTCTGCTCTGAGTTTTAGCTCTGTTTGACGAAACAGGTTTTTAGTAGCGTCGGGTAGCAACCCAAAACGATCAATCATTTCCACTTGTAAGTCTTTTAAGTCATCACTGGTTGCGGCACTGGCAATGCGCTTGTACAGAATTAAGCGTGAATGAACATCGCTTAAGTAATCTTCTGGTATAAGTGCGGGCACGCGTAAATTGATCTCGGTTTGAGCAGGTGAAGAGATGTCTATGTCAGGCGATTCGCCATTTTTAAGCGATTTTACCGCTCTGTCTAGCATGTCCATGAACAATGAAAAGCCCACATGTTCGATGTGACCGCTTTGGCCATCACCCAGTAGTTCACCCGTGCCACGGATTTCTAAATCGTGGGTGGCTAAGGTGAAGCCGGCCCCGAGAGTGTCTGCCAAAGTGATGGCTTCGAGACGCTTTTCGGCATCAGGGGTCACCTTGCGATCACTCGGCGTCAACAGATACGCATAAGCTTGATGGTGCGAGCGTCCGACACGACCTCTGAGTTGGTGTAACTGAGCCAAACCGAACTTATCGGCTCGTTCTATAATAATGGTATTGGCATTTGGTATGTCGATGCCTGTTTCAATAATGGTGGAACATACCAATACATTGGCGCGTTTATGGTAGAAGTCTGACATGACTTGTTCCAGTTCTCTTTCACGCATTTGTCCGTGGCCCACAATGACGCGCGCCTCGGGAATCAGTTCTTCCAGTTCTTCGGCGGCTTTTTGAATCGTTTGCACTTCGTTATGCAGATAGTACACCTGGCCACCACGGTGCAGTTCACGCAAAATGGCTTCTTTTATTTGATGGGCGTCTTTCTGTTTTACAAAGGTTTTTACCGACAACCGCTTGGCGGGTGGGGTGGCGATAATAGACAAATCACGAATGCCCGAGAGTGACATATTTAGAGTCCGTGGTATCGGTGTCGCGGTCAAGGTGAGTATGTCGACTTCGGCTCGTAACGCTTTAAACTGTTCTTTTTGCTTGACGCCAAAGCGGTGCTCCTCGTCAATAATTACCAGCCCAAGGTTGGCGAATTTAATGTTGCTTTGAATTAGCTTGTGGGTGCCAACCACTATATCGGCTTTGCCATTTTCAAGTCGTTCGATAGCGGCATTGGACTCTTTGCCTGAACGAAAGCGCGATAAGAGTTCTACTTCTATTGGCCAATCAGCAAAGCGGTCGCAGAAATTTTCATAGTGTTGTTGGGCGAGCAAGGTTGTCGGCACAAGAACCGCCACTTGCTTGCCGCCTTGAACCGCCAGAAAAGCAGCACGCATGGCGACTTCTGTTTTGCCAAAGCCAACGTCGCCACAAACGAGTCGGTCCATAGGTTTTTTGGTCGACATGTCTTGCATAACGGCATCAATGGCCATTTGCTGGTCAGGCGTTTCTTCAAACGGGAAACCAGCTGAGAAAATTTCGTATTGATCATCCGGCTTCGCGAAGGCATGACCGACTCTGGCTTCTCGCTTGGCGTAGATTTCCAGTAATTCGGCGGCTGTATCGCGGGCTTTCTCAGCCGCTTTTTGTTTGGCGACACTCCATTTGTCTGTTCCCAGTTTGTGCAGCGGGGCGGTGTCTTCGTCGGCGCCTGTGTAGCGAGAAATTAATTGCAAGGACGAAACAGGCACATACAGCTTGGCGTCGTTAGCGTAGCCAAGCGTTAATAGCTCGGTTTCCTGGCCGTCAATTTCTAAGTTGGTTAGTCCAAGATAGCGCCCAACGCCATGATCGATATGCACGACAGGAGCATTCAATCGAAGTTCTGTTAAGTTGCGAATAATCGCATCATCGCTGATATTGCTGTGCTTGTTGCGTCTGCGATGCTGAGAAACCCGTTCACCCAAGATGTCACTTTCGGGTATGAGGGTCAGTGTGTCCTGAATAACAAAACCGCGCCCTATGTTACCCTCAGTGATGGCGACCTTGTCGTTTGAATTTTCAAACGTTTTCCAGTTGCTGGTAAGCTTTGGGGTAATCTTGTGCTTTTTAAGTAGCTCAAGGAGCGCTTCGCGACGCCCTGCTGATTCGGCGACAATAAGTACTCTGTTGTTTGTTTGATTTAAATGCTCTTGCAGGCGATATAAAGGATGAGCCGCTTTAGAGTCGATTTTGACATTGCTTAATGGTTTAAATGTAGGGTGTTCGCCTTCGGCAGAAAAAATGACATTAGTGAAATGTTTTAATTCAGCAAATATTTCTTCTTCTTTTAAGCAGATTTCATCTGGATGAAGAATAGGGCGCTCTATGTTGTAGCTAAGCGACTCGTGTCGTGTACGGAAATCGAGTTGGATGCTAGCGAGTTGTTCGTTAAATGTGCCAGAGCGAACCACTAAGGTATTTTTGGGTAAATAGTCAAAGATGTTCGTGGTGTGTTCAAAAAACAGCGGTAAATAATACTCTATTCCTGCTGGAATGAGTCCACTGCTGACATCTTGGTAAATAGGGCTAGACAATGGATCTTTGTCAAAACGCTCTCGAAAAGCTTGGCGAAAATGTTGTATGCCCTGGGACGAGGTTGGAAACTCTTTTGCAGGTAACATCTTTATTTCAGTGACTTTTCCAGTACTGCGTTGAGTTTCCGGGTCAAACCAACGAATAGAGTCAATCTCATTGTCAAACCAATCGATTCGAATGGGATTCTCGGCGCCCATGGGATAAACGTCCATCAATGCGCCACGAATCGTGTATTCACCGTGTTCGCTAACATGGTCAACATTCGCATAGCCGGCGTCTACGAGTTTTCTCGACAAGGTTTCGAGGGGCAGTGTTTGGCCCTCTTTTAAATGAAAACGTTGGGCGTCCAAATGTTGTTTCGGACATAAGCGAGTGATGCACGACGCCACTGTGGTTAAAATAATTGGGTTTTCAGCTTCATTTAAGCGAGCTAGGGTCTCTAGTCGTTGTGATACGATATCCTGGTGTGGTGAAAAAGCATCGTATGGCAAGGTTTCCCAATCACTGAACCTAAGCA
>CAZBUC010000004.1:0-16279 GCA_964494965.1 uncultured Maribrevibacterium sp. | reverse complement strand
GTTGCTGCTGAGAAAAACGAGCTCATTTTCAAGCTCGTTCAGTTCAGCGACAGTGTCAACCATATAAAGAATGGGGTGTTTATTGGAGGAGGCAATGGATAAAAGCTGTAATACTTTGCGACTGCCATCGAGGCCCGAGATGAGATTTTTGTAGCCAGGTTTAAGGGTGATGTTTGCAGTATCAGGCATAGTAGGGTTAAGGCTCTCTAGAAGCGGAAAGAGTTAAAGATACAGAGTCAGCAAAGCGTAAGGCATGGGGTTTAGCGACCTCAACTTTTGCAAAGGTAACGTGGTCTGCTTGCATGCAGATTTCAAGTAAATCCGCTGTCAATTTTTCAAGCAGCAAGAAGCGGTTGTTTTCAGTGTGTGCAATTATTTGTTTGCATACTGTACGGTAGTTGACCGCATTATTGACGTCATCTGTGTGATAGGCATCAGTTGCTTGGTATTGCATCCAGACGTTAATCACCACATCTTGCTTGTTTTCTTTTTCAGAATCATTGAATCCAATATAGGTTCTAAGACGTAAATTGTTTATATGTATTTGCGCGTTTGGCTTAATCATAACTCATTGACTTCCGTTTTATTTGAGCTTGTTAATAAATTAACAAAGCAATATTGTGGCGTGTTAGGAAAAGTATAGCAACTTCGAAAGTACGATGGTGATCGCTCGTTGGATCCTTTTATTTACGGATGAATCTAAAAGTATCTAATTGCTGTCAGTGCATTGATGTTCTTCTTTACGCCTTTTTGACGGACGCTTAGCACGAATTGTGTCTGTGAGAATGAAAGATGCAAGCCAAAAGCGAAGGGCTGTGCTGGTCAAACCGTCGAATGCCCTTTATAATGTTGCGGTTTTTGGTGAAGTGAGTTTGTGTCAATAATCTATCAGTTAGATTAGTGGATTTACGCATGTTTTCCCGGAGGGGGGTGTAAACCTTGCACATTACGCTTTTTGTGTTCAATAAATTGTTGGGCAGAACATATGTTTAAAATCTCGAAAGGCCTAGATCTGCCGATCTCAGGCTCTCCCAATCAAGTGATTGATAATGCGGCATCTGCCAAGACAGTCGCTGTCATCGGTCCTGACTATCATGGTATGAAACCTACTATGTTGGTCAAGGAAGGCGACGTTGTTAAGAAAGGCCAAGTTATTTTCACAGACAAAAAAACGGAAGGTGTTAAATACACTTCTCCAGCGTCTGGTGTAATTGAAGCGGTGCATCGCGGTGAAAAACGCGTCCTGCAGTCCGTTGTTATTAAAGTTGAAGGCAGTGAAAGTGAAGTATTTGCTTCCTATTCAGGCTCTCAGCTTAAATCACTCGAACGCAGCAAAGTGGTTGAAAATTTAATAGAGTCTGGGATGTGGACTGCGTTTCGTACGCGCCCATTCAGCAAGGTGCCTGAAGTTGATTCGGTACCAAGCTCTATCTTTGTTACTGCTATTGACACAAATCCTTTAGCGGCTTCACCAGAAGTTGTTTTAGCGGATCAAGCCGAGGCATTTGCAGACGGTTTGACTGTTTTGACTCGATTGACAGAAGGCAAAGTTTTCCTTTGTAAAGAGCAAGGCGCCAAGATACCTACAACGTCTGATGTGACTGTTGAAGAGTTTGCGGGTGTTCACCCTGCAGGTCTTGCCGGAACACACATACATTTTCTTGATCCAGTCAGTGACAAAAAAACGGTTTGGTCAATTAACTATCAAGACGTTATTGCCGTTGGCAAGTTGTTCACAACGGGTGAGCTTTACGTTGAACGCGTTATTTCTTTAGCCGGTCCACAGGTTAAAAAACCGCGTTTGATTCGCACTCAAATTGGTGCTGATCTGCTTGCTTTGACTGCAGGTGAGTTATCAGAAGGCGACAATAGAGTGGTATCCGGTTCAGTGTTATCTGGCCGTAATGCGTTTGGTCCTTTTGCTTACCTTGGTCGCTATCACAATCAAGTCTCTGTTTTGCTTGAAGGTCGCGAGCGTCAAATGGTGCATTACCTTCGTGCTGGTGTTGAAAAACACTCTACCATCAATGTGTTTGTTTCAAAATTGATGGGCAAAAAGACATTCGATATGTCCACTACGACAAATGGTAGTGACCGCACTATGTTGCCATTAGGTAACTTCGAGCGCCTAATGCCACTGGATATTCTACCAACTCAGCTTTTGAGAGCCTTGGTAGTTAATGATACAGAACAAGCACAAAAGCTTGGTGCACTTGAGCTGGATGAAGAAGATCTAGCGTTATGTACTTACAGCTGTTCAGGTAAGTTCGAATATGGCCCGATTCTTCGGGACTGCCTAACTCTAATCGAGAAAGAGGGTTGATTCATGGGACTTAGAAAAGTACTTGATAAAATTGAACCTGAGGTTCACTCAGGTGGCAAATATGAAAAATGGTATGCGCTTTATGAAGCCGTAGATACGATTTTTTATCGTCCGAGTTCCGTGACGAGAAACGGTTCACATGTGCGTGATGCGGTTGATATGAAGCGCATTATGATTCTCGTGTGGATGTGTACATTTCCAGCGGTATTCTTTGGGATGTACAACATTGGTTTGCAGGCAAATACTGCGATGGATGCCATGGGCATCACAGCAGGTGAGTCATGGCGTCACGCGGTGATTGGAGGTTTAACATCCTACAATGCCGACAGTGTATGGGATAACATGATTTATGGTGCCATGCATTTCTTACCCGTTTATTTGGTGACTTTTATTGTAGGTGGCTTCTGGGAAGTATTGTTTGCTTCGGTTCGTAAGCACGAAGTGAACGAAGGCTTTTTCGTAACCTCTATCTTGTTCTCCTTGTCTTTGCCAGCGACTATTCCGCTATGGCAAGTGGCCTTAGGTATCACCTTTGGTGTTGTGCTTGCTAAAGAAGTATTCGGCGGAACAGGTAAAAACTTCCTAAATCCAGCGTTAGCCGGTCGTGCATTCTTGTTCTTCGCATACCCAGCGTCTATGTCTGGTGATGCCGTTTGGACAGCCGTGGATGGTTATTCAGGTGCGACTGCATTGAGTCAGTTAGCGGTTGATGGCGTTCAAGGATTGACCGTTGCTTGGTCTCAGGCCTTCTTTGGCTTTATTCAGGGCTCAATGGGTGAAACCTCTACACTTGCCATTTTAATCGGTGGTGGTGCCTTATTAATCATGAGAATTGCGGCTTGGCGAATTGTGGCGGGTGTTATGCTCGGTATGATTTTGACGTCAGGACTGTTTAATCTGATTGGCTCTGACACAAACCCAATGTTTTCAACACCTTGGTATTGGCATCTTGTTTTGGGTGGTTTCGCTTTTGGTATGATGTACATGGCGACAGACCCAGTATCAGCTTCCATGACAAACAATGGTAAGTGGTTCTACGGTATTTTGATCGGTCTTATGGTTGTTCTTATCCGTGTTGTTAACCCTGCTTATCCAGAGGGGATGATGTTGGCGATTTTGTTTGCAAATCTATTCTCGCCATTTATAGACCACTTTGTTGTTCAGGCGAATATTAAGCGGAGGATGGCTCGCAATGGCTAGTAATAACGATAGTATCAAAAAGACCGTCATAGTTGCGTTGTCATTATGTTTGGTTTGTTCAGTTTTTGTTGCTGCGGCAGCCGTTGGACTTAAGCCAATTCAGAATGCAAATAAAGACTTGGATAGAAAACGTAATATTCTATCTGCGGCAGGTCTACTTGAAGAGGGTAAGTCTGTTGATGAAATTTTCGAGAACGTTGAAGCTCGTATTGTAAATTTACAAACAGGCAAATTTGCTACCGACGAAGAGATGCAAGCGGCAGGTATAACGGCGGGCAGCTTCAATCAACAAGCGGCAGCTAAAGATCCAGCATTGTCGATTGATTTGAGAGGTAACGATCCAGCGGGTATTAAGCGTCGCTCGAACTTCTCAGAAGTGTATTTGGTGAGAGCGGGTGACGACATTGATCGTATCATCCTGCCCGTCCACGGATATGGATTGTGGTCTACTATGTACGGCTTTATGGCTCTACAAGGGGACTTTAATACCGTACTTGGATTTGGTTTCTATGACCAAGCTGAAACACCTGGATTGGGTGGT
This sequence comes from uncultured Maribrevibacterium sp., assembly GCA_964494965.1. Lineage (GTDB taxonomy): Bacteria > Pseudomonadota > Gammaproteobacteria > Pseudomonadales > Marinomonadaceae > Marinomonas. Next base: position 12,215 of record CAZBUC010000004.1, on the reverse strand, counting down.
GAAGTGGATAATCCAAACTGGAAAGCCTCTTGGGAAGGGAAAAAAGTCTACAATAGTGATGGTGAAGCTGTGCTTCAGCTTGCTAAAGGTAGTGTAGACAGTTCTGACCCTCAAGCAGATTACAGAATAGATGGACTTTCAGGTGCAACGTTGACAGCTCGTGGTGTAACTCAGCTTGTTCAATATTGGTTGGGAGACAATGGTTTTGGATCATTTTTGTCGCACTTACGTAGCGGAGGAGTGTAATAATGTCTGAGGTTAAAAAGGTTCTCTTTGGACCGATTTTAGCAAATAACCCCGTTGCTTTGCAGGTATTGGGTATTTGTTCCGCCCTTGCTGTAACAAGCAGCATGGGGGTCAGTTTGGTTATGGCATTGGCTCTAACCAGTGTGGCTGCTTTTTCTGGTTTTTTTATTGCGATTATTCGTAATCACATACCAAATAGTATCCGCATCATAGTGCAGATGATTATTATCGCTTCGCTCGTTATTGTGGTTGATCAAATATTGAAGGCTTTTGCTTATGAAACCAGTAAGCAGTTGTCCGTATTTGTTGGTCTAATCATAACCAACTGTATCATCATGGGACGTGCAGAGGCATTCGCTATGAAGAACGGTCCTGTGATGAGCTTTATTGATGGTATAGGTAATGGCTTAGGCTATAGTGCCATTCTTCTGATTGTTGCTTTTTTCCGTGAGCTACTTGGTGCAGGCAATTTGTTTGGTATTGAAATTTTTGCCACTGTTCAAAATGGTGGTTGGTACCAGCCTAACGGTCTTATGCTTCTTCCTCCTAGTGCATTCTTTGTTATTGGTTTGATTATTTGGGCGCTTCGCGCTTACAAGACGGATCAAGTAGAAGAGCCTGAGTTTAAGATAGCGCCAAATTCTCGCTCGCAGGAGGCCCTATAAATGGAACATTTAATTAGCCTATTTATCAAAGCGGTTTTCGTTGAAAACATGGCTTTGGCCTTCTTCCTTGGTATGTGTACTTTCTTAGCTTTGTCTAAGAAAGTTGAAACTGCCATTGGTCTAGGTATTGCTGTCGTTGTGGTATTAACCATTACCGTGCCGCTTAATAATTTATTGTACAAAAATCTTTTAGCGGATGGTGCTCTTGAGTGGGCCGGCTTGCCAGGAGTGGATTTAAGTTTCTTAGGTTTGTTGAGCTACATCGGTGTTATCGCGGCGGCTGTTCAAATACTGGAGATGCTTCTCGATAAGTATGTGCCATCACTGTACAACGCACTGGGCGTATTCTTACCCCTGATCACGGTAAACTGTGCCATTCTAGGTGCGTCATTGTTCATGGTAGAAAGGGATTATAACTTTAGTGAAAGTGTCGTTTACGGCGCTGGCGCTGGTGTTGGTTGGGCGTTGGCTATTGCTGCGCTTGCTGGTATTCGCGAAAAACTTAAGTACTCAGATGTTCCTGCCGGGTTACGTGGTCTTGGTATCACTTTTATCACGGTTGGTCTAATGAGTTTAGGTTTTATGTCATTTTCGGGTGTACAGCTGTAATACGCTGTACATTTAGGCAATCAAGAATAAGGTATAACTAACATGGTCGACTTAGAAATTATTCTAGGTGTGGTGATGTTCACGGCTATCGTGCTTGCGCTTGTGGCAATTATCCTTGCTGCTCGTGCACGCTTGGTAAGTACTGGTGACGTTACAATTCGCATCAATGGTGAAAAAGAGATTACCTCCCCGGCGGGTGGTAAATTACTTCAAACGTTAGCCAATAGCGGCGTTTTCCTATCTTCAGCGTGCGGTGGAGGCGGTACTTGCGCCCAGTGTACTTGTAAAGTGATGTCTGGTGGTGGTTCTATGCTATCTACCGAGCAATCACATTTTACACGCCGTGAAGAAAAAGAAGGCTACCGATTGTCCTGTCAAGTTGCTGTAAAGCAAGACATGGATATTATCGTGCCTGAAGAGGTTTTCGGTGTGAAGGCGTGGGATTGTACTGTTGAGTCCAATCCAAACGTGGCAACCTTTATCAAAGAATTAACGCTGAAATTGCCAGAGGGTGAAAACGTTGATTTTCGCGCCGGTGGTTATGTTCAGCTTGAAGCGCCTGCTCACACTGTTCACTACAAAGATTTTGACATCGAAGAAGAGTACCGTGGTGACTGGGATAAGTTTAATCTTTGGAAGTTTACTTCTAAAGTTAACGAAACAGTCATTCGTGCCTATTCGATGGCAAACTACCCTGAAGAAAAAGGCTTGGTGAAGTTCAATATCCGTATTGCTTCTCCGCCACCAGGTAAAGATGATTTACCACCAGGGCAGATGTCTTCTTACGTGTTTAGTCTTAAACCGGGCGATAAAATTAAGGTATATGGTCCTTTTGGTGAGTTTTTTGCCAAGGACACAGAAGCAGAAATGGTCTTTGTTGGTGGTGGTGCCGGTATGGCTCCAATGCGCTCGCACATTTTTGACCAGCTGAAGCGCCTTAATTCTAAGCGTAAAATTTCTTTCTGGTATGGTGCTCGTAGTATGCGTGAAGCATTCTATGTGGAAGAGTACGACAAGCTACAAGAAGAAAATGAAAACTTTGAATGGCATTTGGCTTTGTCTGATCCACAACCTGAAGATAATTGGGAAGGTAAGACAGGGTTCATCCATAACGTTCTTTATGAAAACTATCTTAAAGACCACCCTGCTCCAGAAGATTGTGAGTTCTACATGTGTGGACCTCCAATGATGAACGCTTCGGTTATTAAGATGCTCGAAGATCTCGGTGTAGAAAAAGAAAATATTCTACTGGATGATTTTGGTGGCTAGAAACTGAATAAAAGACCCACCTTTTGGTGGGTCTTTACGTTAATGACAACATAAGAGCATTATGCGCACAAAAATATGGTTACCCGTTTTATTGATTTTATTGGCGGCTATTGTTTATCGTTTGACGGCTTTTACCCCAGAGCTGGTAAGCGTTTCTGGTCCGACAATGGGTACTACCTACACAGTCAAATTTTACACGACAGAGGATTATGAATCGTCTTGGCGTGTAAAAGAAAACATTGATGAACTCCTGTTAAAGGTTAACAAGTCCATGTCAACCTACGACCCTCAGTCAGAGTTGTCTTTGTTTAATAAGTCACCGTCCCAAAAGGTTACAAAAATCAGTGATGAGTTGGCCTTTGTTATAGATAAGGCGCTATTGATTAGTGCCATGACGAGCGGCGAGTATGATGTCACTGTTGGTCCCTTGGTAAATCTCTGGGGCTTTGGCCCCGGAAAGATTGAAGACAATGTTCCGTCTGACGCTTCGATTTTGGAAGCTAAGCGCAATGTTGGCTATCAATACTTGTCTCTCAAGAATGCTGAACTGGTGAAAAGCAGAGACATATACGTAGATTTATCGTCCATTGCTAAAGGCTATGGCGTAGATGTTTTAGCAGAATACCTAGATACAAAAGGGATTACGAGTTATCTGGTTGAAGTAGGTGGTGAGATCAAAGCCAAAGGCGTTAAGCCAGACGAATCGCCTTGGCGAGTCGCGATTGAAAGCCCTATCGGTGGTCTGAATATGGCTGAAAAAGTGCTTTCTCTTAATAATGCAGCGATGGCAACGTCTGGAGACTACCGTAATTATTTTGAAAAAAATGGTGTGCGATATTCTCATACTATTAGTCCGACAACGGGTAAGCCCATTACGCATCGCTTAGCCTCTGTCAGTGTTATAGCAGACTCGGCAACCATGGCAGATGGTCTTTCAACCGCCATTTCCGTGCTTGGCCCTGAATTGGGTTATGAGTTTGCTCAAGAAAATGGTATTGCTGCTTATCTAATAATGAAAACAGACTCAGGCTTTGAGTCTAAACACTCAGACAGCTTTAATGCTTATCTTGAATAAAAGATTTTTATACTAAAGAATGTATGAATTTTTACTGGTTAATTAATAGGAGAGCAACATGTTAACAATGGTATTGGCTTTTTTTCTTATGCTGGCCCTTGTGGCAGCCATGGCAGTTGGCGTTTTGATGGGCAGAAAGCCTATAGCTGGGTCGTGCGGTGGTATGGGGGCATTGGGCATGGAAGTTGCCTGTGACTTATGCGGTGGTGATAAAGGAAAATGTGAAAAAGAATCCAGCAAAAGTGACGCTGGGAAAGTTGCAGACAAAACATTTTACGACGCAACAAAATAATTCGATATCAAAGAGGGTGTTATGACGACAAGACATTATGACGTAGTAGTATTAGGGACAGGCCCTGCTGGAGAAGGCGCGGCCATGAGTGCTGCAAAAGCTGGTAAAAAAGTGGCCGTTGTGGAGGCTAGCTCACAAGTTGGTGGTAGTTGTACACACTTAGGAACCATACCCTCAAAAGCATTGCGTCATGCTGTTAAGGAAATCATCGCGTTTAACACCAACCCAATGTTTCGTGATATTGGTGAGCCACGTTGGTTTTCTTTCCCGAAAGTACTGGATAGGGCGAATCGAGTTATTGATCAGCAGGTCATGGGGCGAACGGAATATTACGCGCGTAATCGAATAGATATCTATTTCGGTACAGGTAAATTCAAAGATGCTAACACCATTGAAGTGAACACCTACGAAAAAGGGCCTGAGCTACTAGAGGCTAAAAAAGTGGTTATAGCCACTGGATCTCGCCCATATCGACCTGCCAATATCGATTTTTCACACCCAAGAATTTATTGCTCTGATACCATATTAAGTCTAAGTCACACGCCGCGATCTTTGATTATCTATGGTGCTGGTGTCATAGGGTGTGAATACGCTTCTATTTTTTGTGGGTTAGGGGTTCGTGTCGAGTTAATTAATCCGGCTAAGAAATTATTGAGCTTTTTGGATGACGAAATTACCGATGCGCTAAGTTATCACTTACGCGATGGTGGTGTTTTGATTAGGCATAACGAAACCTTTGAATCTGTTGAAACAACAGATAGAGGAGTCGTCATGCACATGGCTTCAGGTAAGAAGCTGCGCGCTGATGCCTTGCTATTTTGTAATGGACGTTCTGGAAATACAGACAGCTTGGGCTTAGAAGCCATTGGGTTAGAAGCCAATGCCCGAGGTCAACTTGCCGTCAACGATACTTATCAGACTCAAGTTGAGAATGTGTTTGCAGCGGGTGATGTTATTGGTTGGCCAAGCCTTGCCAGTGCGGCGTATGATCAAGGTCGTGCTGCTGCTGCCAATATGTTTGGCCTAGTCGGTGGGGAGTTTATTAGCGAAGTTCCTACAGGTATTTACACTATTCCTGAGATCAGTTCGGTTGGTAAGACAGAAGCCGAATTAACGGCAGAAAAAGTTCCTTACGAAGTAGGTCGAGCATTTTTCAAAAATACGGCCAGGGCTCAAATTACTGGTGAGGCCGTTGGTATGCTGAAGATATTGTTTCATCGCGAATCACTTGAATTGTTAGGTATACACTGTTTTGGTGACCAAGCGTCAGAGATCGTGCATATCGGTCAAGCTATAATGAAGCAGCCAGGAAAACAGAATACGCTTAAGTATTTCCTAAACACGACCTTTAACTATCCGACCATGGCAGAAGCCTATCGGGTTGCCGCTTTAAATGGTTTCAATCGGGTCTTCTAGATTGGTATAAGTTGTAACAGCAAAAAACCCACTCGAAGTGGGTTTTTTTATGCAGGCAAAGTAAGGTTGCTTGAATGGAGTGTAAGCAGGGTTTTCCTAGCTGCCTTTAATGGCATAAATGCCTTTAAGATTTCTAAAATAGCCTTTGTAATCCATGCCATAACCGAAAAGAAAGCGGTCCGCGACATCTGTGCCTATGTAATCTGGAACGATATCTGTTTTTCTATCATGCAGTTTATTAATCACAGTAGCGGAGTGAACACTGGATGTACCTTGTTGTTCCAGCCATTTAATAATGGCCTGCAAGGTGTGTCCTTGATCAAAAATATCGTCAATGACAAGTATGTGTCTGTCTTTTAAGCTGCTTTGAGGATAACTAAGCCAATTTAAAGCAGCCCCTTCCGTTTCCATTCCGTAACGTGTTGCGTGGATGTAATCCAGTTCGAGCGGGAAATTCAAACGCTCAATGAGCGCAGCTGTTGGCACTAAGCCGCCATTCATTACACATAAAACCAGTGGGAGTTTGTCGGCTAGGTCAGCGGTGATTTGAGCGGCCATCTTATCGAGCGCAAGGTTGAGTGTGTCTTCGTCAACTAAGCAATCAGCGTCGTTTAGGATTTCATTTAAGTCATTGAGTGTGAGTGTCATGGAGGGGTCCCATTTTAAAAAATTGGCGCGATTCTACATCAATCTTGACCAGATGCTAAGTTTTAATATCATGCAGGCTTGCGCAGAGGCAAATCGATGCCAATACAATAAGCCAAGAGCTTTGCAGCCAAACAATCAATATAGGTATGGCAGCAAATGCGCCATAAATAACTTGGTAGCCAGTAAAAAACTGAGCGAATGAACCGAAAATGATATTAAGTATGTACAGACCTATGCTTCCAGCCAGAGCTGATATGGCCGCCCACTTGGGCGAGACATCGGCGTTGGGTGTCAAAAAATTCAAAGTAAGCAGCATTAGAAAGTATAAAATCATACTGCCCAATTCAAGCAAACCATTTATCCAGATATTTGATTCGAGATTTTGTATCTGAATCGAGATCAACGTGCCGTACAAACTAAGCGAAGCCGCAAACAGAATTGGCCCTAATGTTAATATCGCCCAGTAAGTCAGCAGTCTCTCGCGTAACTTGCGAGCTTTTCTTATTCCCCATATTTCCTGAACACTGCCTTCAAAACTGTTAAGCAACAAAAGAGCAGTTAGAAACAAAGCCACTAAACCCGCTATAGGCAAGTTTTTCGCTTGTTCTGAAAAAGTGATCAGATAAGGTAGAACGACATCACTTGAGCCTGGCGCTAAGTGTTGTTCTACTAAATTAAATAGCTGTATCTGCATTGATTCAAGCGCGGGTGTAAAGCTAAGAATGCCAAGAATGATACTGATAATAGGTACAGCCGCTAACAAGCTTGATAGCGTCAGTTGAGAGGCTTTTTGTGACAGGTTACGATTCTGGAATCGAGCCAATGTTGGTTTTATGTAACGGGTAAAGGCCTCTTGGAATTGAAGTTTCTGAACAGTCATTTTATAAAGCTCTTTCGATTAGTGCGGTTATTATCGCAGCTTTTATCGGCGTTTCAAAAGCGCATTTCAATATCAGCTATCTGATTTCTGGTAATCGAGCTGTTGTGTATGTATTTTTTAGTGACGTCAGGTGTGGGTGAGTGCTTATTGTTAAAATGAAATGCACAAATACGGTGCAAAAGCGCGTGGCTGTTGGTTTTTTGCTTGTTTTCTGGGCGTTGAGTCTATAAGATTCCCTTCGTTCCTTTTGTGATATTTGTATTGAAGGCGACAAATACTAGCTATTTATAGTTCCTTGTCTACAAATTGTCATTTAGCCCAGTTTTACTGGGCTTTTTTATGACTATTGGTTGACGATTAATATTCCATCCCTATAATAGCCCTCCAAATGAAATGTAATGACATTAGTTCCGTTAGCTCAGTTGGATAGAGCAACCGCCTTCTAAGCGGTAGGTCACTGGTTCGAATCCAGTACGGAGCACCATTTCAGTCCATTACTTTAATTAAATTTTTATTTAGGTTTTGTTGGCTGTAATCAAATAAACGTCTTGTTAATGACAAGATTGCCAACAAATTAAAGCAGGTTCCCGAGAGGAAGTTTTATGCAAGTTTCTGTAGAGACAACGTCTCCAATCGAGCGCGTTCTAACAATTAGTGTTCCAGCTGCTCGTGTTGACGAAAAAGTAAATTCTGAAGTGGCTAAAACAGCGAAAACAATCCGCATAGATGGTTTCCGTAAGGGAAAAGTGCCTGTTAGCGTTGTTAAGAAACGTTACGGTCAAGGTATCCGCATTGATGCTGTTGAGCAAATTATGCGTGACGCTTATGTTGAAGCACTTCAAAAAGAATCGATTCAACCTGCTGGCGCTCCTTCCATCGAACCTAAGAACCTTGCTGAAGGTGCTGATCTTGAGTTCGTGATTAAAGTTGAAGTTTACCCAGAAATTACTCTTGCTGATAACTCTGCGATTAAAGTAGAGCGCATCATTTCTGAAGTAACAGATGCGGATGTTGATACAATGCTTGAAACTTTGCGTAAGCAAAATGCAGAGTGGACATCAGTAGAGCGTGAATCCGCTGATGGCGATCAAGTAACGATTGATTTTGTTGGCTACCTAGGTGACGAAGCCTTTGAAGGTGGTGCAGCTCAAGGTCACAAATTGGTATTAGGCTCTAACACTATGATCCCTGGTTTTGAATCCGGTATCCTTGGTGCTAAAGCGGGCGAAGAACGTACTATTTCTGTGACTTTCCCAGAAGACTACCAAGCTGAAAACTTGAAAGGCAAAGAAGCGTCTTTCAAAATTACTGTTTCTGAAGTGGCTGAGCAGGTTCTTCCAGAGCTTAACGATGCCTTTGTTGAAAAATTCGGTCTTGAAGAAGCAACGCTAGATGCTTTGCGTGCTGAAGTACGTAAAAACATGGATCGCGAATTAAACCAAGCGGTTAAATCTAAGCTTAAAAATGCTTTGTTCGAAGGTTTGTCTTCTATCAATGAAGTTGAAGTTCCTTCCGCTTTAATTGATCAAGAAGTTGATGGTTTGCGTAAACAAGCAGGTCAGCAGTTTGGTGGTCAAGGTTTTGATGTATCTCAATTGCCTGCTGAGCTTTTCCAAGACGAAGCGAAAAAACGCGCTAAGTTAGGTTTGCTGATTTCTGAAATTATCAAATCAAACGAAATGAAAGTGGACGACGAGCGTGTTTATTCTTTCCTAGAAGAGATGGCGCAAGCGTACCAAGAGCCACAACAAGTGATTGATTTTTACTTGAAGAATAAAGAGCAGCTTTCTCAGGTTCAATCTGCTGTACTTGAAGAGCAAGTTGTTGATAAACTGTTGGAATCTGCCCAAGTAACGGAAGTAACTTTGGGTTACGAAGACGCTATCAAGCCAAAAGCCCAAGCTGAAGAGGTTGGGGAAGAAGCATAAGACAAGTCTTATCTTTTTTAATAAGGTCGACATAGCATTTTGTTATGTCGACTTTTTTGTTTTAAGGAATGCGAAATGAATTTGATGAACCAAACTACCGGTCCTGTTGCGATAACAAGTAATGGCCTTGTTCCAATGGTAATTGAACAGACTGCTCGTGGAGAAAGGTCATTTGATATTTACTCGCGCTTACTTAAAGAGCGAGTGATTTTCTTAGTGGGTCAAGTGGAAGACCACATGGCTAACCTTGTAGTCGCTCAATTGTTATTCTTAGAATCTGAAAACCCTGAAAAAGACATTCATTTGTACATCAACTCACCAGGTGGTTCTGTTACCGCAGGCATGTCTATTTATGACACCATGCAGTTTATTAAGCCTGACGTAAGCACCATGTGTATCGGTCAAGCGGCCAGTATGGGTGCGTTATTATTGACTGCCGGTGCGGCAGGTAAGCGTTTCTGTCTTCCTAATTCACGCGTTATGATTCACCAACCTTTGGGTGGTTATCAGGGGCAAGCTTCTGATATCGAGATTCATACTCGTGAAATCCTAGGTATAAAACATAAGTTGAATGAGATTATTTCTCATCATTCTGGTAAGCCAATTGAGCAAGTTGCTGCGGATACAGATCGTGATAATTTCATGAACCCGCAAACAGCAAAAGAATACGGTTTGATTGATGAAATACTACAGAAACGAACAGTTTAAAATAAGGGTGGAATAAATGTCAGATGATAATACTAGCCGTGGCGACCACTCTGATCGGTTATTATATTGCTCTTTTTGCGGAAAGAGCCAAGACGAGGTAAAAAAGCTCATTGCTGGACCTTCAGTTTACATCTGTAATGAGTGCGTTGATCTATGCAACAATATTATCACGCAAGAATTATCTCAAGCGACCGACAGTGCGGAAGCGACGGACGTGTTGCCGTCACCAGCCAAACTTAGTGCAGCATTAGATGAATACGTAATTGGTCAAGATAAAGCCAAACGAGTGTTGGCTGTAGCGGTTTACAATCATTACAAACGTTTACGTCATCAAGGCAAATCCGATACCAGTATTGAGCTTGGTAAAAGTAATATATTGCTGATTGGTCCAACGGGTAGTGGTAAAACATTGCTGGCTCAGACGCTTGCCCGTGTCTTAGATGTGCCTTTTACCATTGCTGATGCGACGACGCTGACAGAAGCAGGTTATGTGGGCGAGGACGTAGAAAATATCATTCAAAAACTACTACAAAACTGTGATTACGATATTGAAAAAGCACAACGCGGTATTGTGTACATTGATGAGATAGATAAAATTTCTAGAAAGTCTGATAACCCATCTATTACCCGTGATGTGTCAGGTGAAGGTGTTCAGCAAGCCTTGCTTAAGTTGATTGAAGGTACGGTTGCGTCTGTGCCGCCACAAGGTGGTCGCAAACATCCTCAACAAGAGTTTTTGCAAGTAGATACATCTAACATTTTGTTTATCTGTGGTGGCGCGTTTGCAGGTTTAGAGCGTGTTATCAGTGATAGAACAGAAAAAAGCAGTATTGGTTTCTCTGCTACCGTAAAAAGCAAAGAAGTTGGACGTTCGTTCTCAGAAGCGGTTCATAAAGTAGAAACTGAAGACTTGGTTAAATTTGGTTTGATCCCCGAATTTGTGGGTCGTTTGCCTGTTGTGGCCACCCTTTCTGAGCTCGATGAAGAAGCGCTCATGACGATTCTCAGTGAGCCTAAAAATGCCTTGGTGAAACAGTATCAGCATTTATTTGAACTAGAAGGCGTTGAGCTTGAGTTTACACCAGAGTCATTGCGTGAAGCGGCCATACTTGCGTTAGAGCGTAAAACAGGTGCTCGTGGACTTCGTAGTATTCTTGAGTCGGCTTTGCTTGATTGCATGTATGAACTGCCAACCCGTACTGACGTAGTCAAAGTGGTGATGGATGGTCCTGCTATACGTGGAACTTCTGAACCCAAAATGGTGTTGCAAAAAGAAGAGTTAGCTAAAAACGGCTAAACACTTTTACATAAACCTAGCTAAGCCGAATTCGAGTATGATTGCTCTTATTCGGCTTTTTTTATGGTGTTTTGCGATAAAACACTGTGTACACTAAATTGAAATAACGATGGCGCTTGTAATTTTGGGCTTAGCCCTTATCTTTTTCCTATCAAAATGAATACAAAAGTGCGCGTTTTTTTGCGCCCAGATTGGAAGTCAATATGTCAGATTCTTTGCTCATGCCAATGTTGCCCCTGCGTGATGTGGTTGTTTATCCGCATATGGTGTTGCCCTTGTTTGTTGGTCGTCCTAAATCCATCGCGGCGTTAGAGTCCGCTATGGAAAATGACAAATATGTCTTTTTAGTGGCTCAGCAAGACGCATCTAAAGATGATCCAAAAATTGAAGATCTTTATAAAATAGGCACGACAGCAAAAGTCATGCAGTTGTTGCGCCTGCCCGACGGCACAGTCAAAGTGTTAGTGGAAGGGGGCAAGCGTGCTCGTCTAGAAAAGATGGAAGAGGCGAACGGTTTTGTTCTAGGGAATATTACCGAAGTCGATTTAGAAGAAGAGAAGCAAGATGAGCATGATGTTATCCGCAGTGCGCTCCTCAAGCAGTTAGATGAGTATGTGGCTGGAAGTAAGCGCATACCGACAGAAGTAGTGACCTCTCTTAAATCAATCGATGAATTATCGAAACTGATTGATAACATCGCAGGTCACATGAGCTTAAAGTTAGAAGATAAGCAAAAAGTGCTTGAGATCAACTCTCTAATTGGTCGTGGCGAGTATCTCATGGGCTTGATGGACGGTGAACTAGACATAGCTCACCTAGAAAAGAACATCCGCAGCCGCGTAAAGAAACAAATGGAAAAAAGTCAGCGCGAGTACTATTTGAATGAGCAAATGAAAGCCATTCAAAAAGAACTGGGTGATATGGAAGACGGCAGCAACGATCTTGACATGCTTCAAGAAAAAATAAATGAAGCGGGAATGTCAGTCGAAGCAAAAGAAAAAGCCGACGCTGAGTTGAAAAAACTTCGAATGATGTCGCCCATGTCAGCCGAAGCCACAGTTGTTCGTGGTTATATTGACTGGTTGACGTCACTGCCTTGGAAAAAACGCAGCAAAGTGCGTAACGATCTCGCTTATGCAGAAAAAGTGTTAAACCAAGACCATTACGGTCTGCAAGATGTTA
>CAZBUC010000003.1:17762-25770 GCA_964494965.1 uncultured Maribrevibacterium sp. | reverse complement strand
ATGTGGCGGCGAGCTACATTGTTGGTGAATTAGGCGCTACTCGTGTTGCAGTTATTCACGATAAAGATACCTATGGTAAAGGCCTTGCTGATGCCATGAAGTCTACGTTAAACGCTTACGGTATTAATGAGGTTATGTATGAAGGCTTGACTCGTGGTGAGAAAGACTTCAACGCAGTGATCACTAAAATTCGTTCCGTTGACGCGGAAGTGGTTTACTTTGGTGGACTGCATTCAGAAGCCGGCCCACTCGTTCGCCAATTGCGCGAGCAAGGTTCAAAAGCCATCTTCATGTCTGGTGACGGTATTGTATCGGATGAATTCGTATCCGTTGCTGGTTCTCCTGAATACGTCGATGGTGTATTGATGACCTTTGGTGCGCCACCAACGTCTTATCCTTCCGGTGCAAAAGTGATTCAAGAGTTTCGTACTAGTGGATACGAGCCTGAGGGTTATACTCTTTATTCTTACACGGCCATGCAGGTCGTTGCGGCTGCCCTTTCTAATAACAACCTAGACCCAATTAAAGCGGCCGAGTGGTTGAAGTCAAACTCTGTGAACACGGTAATGGGTGTAAAAGATTTTGATGATAAAGGCGATCTAAAAGTCTCTGATTACGTTATGTATCAATGGGATGCCCAAGGTAAATACCAACAAATAAACTAATACCTAAGTTAGTTTGTTATCCATAGCCACTGGCGTGATTACGCCAGTGGCTATGCCTTCATTGTCTAAAAAATCCCACGAGGTCTTACGATGGATATCGTTCTCCAGCAGTTGGTAAACGGTCTTACCCTTGGCTCTGTTTATGGTCTCATCGCCATAGGCTATACCATGGTGTACGGCATCATTGGCATGATTAACTTCGCCCACGGCGATGTTTACATGGTGTCTGCGTACATCACCGCCATTGCCATAGCACTATTAACCTTTTTTGGTATTCAGTCTTTTCCAATTATTCTCATTGGTACATTGTTTTTAACCGTCGCCGTTACTGGGGCTTATGGCTGGGTAATTGAGCGTATTGCGTATCGTCCACTGCGTAACTCTAGTCGTTTAGCGGTACTTATTTCAGCAATCGGTATGTCGCTTATTTTGCAAAACTACGTTCAGCTTAGCCAAGGTGCCAATCAACAAGGGGTGCCAACATTGTTAACCGGGGTGATGCGTATAGAAGTGGGTGATGGTTTTGTGCAAATAACCTACATGAAATTGCTGATACTTTTTGTGTCTCTTTTGGGTATGGGTGTGCTGACTTACGTTATTCAAAAAACCAAGTTAGGTCGTATGTGTCGAGCGACTCAACAAGACAGAAAAATGGCCTCTATTTTAGGGATCGATACCGATAAAGTGATTTCTACCGTGTTTGTTATTGGTGCCATGATGGCGGCACTAGCAGGCGTATTGGTGACGCTTGATTACGGTGCATTTGATTTTTATGTTGGTTTCATTATTGGAATTAAAGCCTTTACGGCAGCGGTGTTAGGCGGCATAGGATCTTTGCCTGGCGCTATGTTGGGTGGCTTAATATTAGGGTTATCAGAAGCCTTATTTGCGGGCTTGATCAGTTCTGACTATAAAGATGTGTTCTCTTTTTCTTTATTGGTCCTCATTTTAGTTTTTCGTCCAAGTGGTCTGCTTGGCAAACCTGAAGTGGAGAAAGTGTAAATGAGCCAGGCTATTGGAATAGATTTAAAGAAAAGCAGTATTGATGCGCTCATTGCTGGTCTTTTAGCGCTTATTTTATTTGGTCCTATCGTTGGTGTTTTGCTCGACGGTTATGGGTTTAAAACAGAGTTTGACCGTGTCGCCTGGATTATTGCCATTGTGGCTTTTGGGCGCTTTATGTTGTCGTGTTTTTTGCAGACCGAAAAAGGCATTGCCCTTGCTTATCGTTTTGCACGCAGTGATGACGGGGCAATTGTCTTGCCCCCTGGCCATAAGTCGAAAATGATATGGGTTATTCCTCTGGTCATTGTGATTGGCTTGCTTGTGCCTTTTATTGCGTCTAAATACGTGCTGACGGTGGTGATCCTAGGGCTAATTTATGTCTTGCTAGGACTGGGACTGAATATCGTCGTGGGATTAGCGGGGTTGTTGGATTTGGGTTTCGTTGGGTTTTATGCCATCGGTGCCTACGGTCTTGCTTTGGGTTATGAAAACCTTGGTTTAGGTTTTTGGTCAATGCTGCCTATTGCTGCGATTATGGCGGCCGTGGCAGGCGCCATTCTTGGTTTCCCCGTATTGCGTATGCACGGTGACTATTTGGCGATTGTGACGCTGGGCTTTGGTGAGATCATTCGTTTGGTGCTGATCAATTGGTCTTCGTTTACCCATGGTCCAAACGGGGTCTCTGCGCCGTTGCCTACTTTTTTTGGTTTGGAGTTCAAACGTCGATCCAGTGATGGGCAAACTTTCCATGAGTTTTTCAACCTGCCTTATGACTCGGCATACAAGTATATGTTTATCTACTTGATTCTATTTTTGGTCGTGTTGGCGGTACTCTATATTAAGCATCGCTTAGTGAAAATGCCGATTGGTCGTGCGTGGGAAGCGCTTCGTGAAGATGAAATAGCTTGCCGCTCTTTAGGGTTAAACCATGTTTTAGTGAAGCTTTCTGCTTTTACAATCGGGTCGACAACAGGCGGCATAGCCGGTGTGTTTTTCGCGACCTATCAAGGCTTTGTTAACCCGTCGTCTTTTACCTTTTTTGAGTCTGCCTTGATTCTTGCGATCGTGGTCTTGGGCGGCATGGGATCGACGCTGGGCGTGGTGATTGCGGCCTTCTGTTTGACGGTATTGCCGGAGATTTTAAGAGAATTTGCCGAGTACCGAGTCTTAATGTTTGGTATTTTGATGGTCGTGATGATGGTGTGGAAACCGAGAGGCATAGTTCGTGTCACGCGAACGGGCTTTGCATCAAGAAAAGGGGCAAACAAATGAGCCAAGAAAATATTTTAACAGTAGAAAACTTGGCCATGCATTTTGGCGGTATTAAAGCATTAAATGACGTAACGTTTGATATTAAACGCGGTTCGGTTTCTGCGCTTATAGGGCCAAATGGAGCGGGCAAAACCACAGTATTTAACTGTTTGACGGGGTTTTATAAAGCCACTGGTGGTTCCATCATGCTGTCGGCTTGTGGTAAAGAAACCAGCATTATTAAAGTGTTAGGTGAACCCTTCAAACCGACGGATTTTATTTCACCCATGGCGTTTTTTGGGCGGCTTAAATATAAGATGTTCGGAGGCTCGCATTTAGTGAATCGCGCTGGATTGTCGAGAACCTTTCAAAACATCCGTTTATTCAAAGAAATGTCGGTGGTTGAAAACCTATTAGTGGCCCAACACACGCGTGTTAATCGTAGCCTTATCGCGGGGATTCTAAACACCAAGGCTTATCAACAATCAGAAAGCGACGCTTTAGAGCGTGCGTTTTATTGGTTGGGGGTGGTCGATCTTGTTGATTCAGCAAACCGTTTAGCGGGTGAGTTATCTTATGGACAACAGCGCCGTTTAGAGATCGCCAGAGCCATGTGTACGAATCCAGAGATCGTTTGTTTGGATGAACCGGCCGCAGGGTTAAACCCGTCAGAAACCGAAGCATTGACTAAGATGATTCGTGTACTGCGTGACGAGCACAAAGCCACTGTATTGCTGATAGAGCACGACATGGGCATGGTGATGGATATTTCAGATTATATTGTGGTGCTTGATCACGGCGTGGTGATTGCAAAAGGTGGCCCAGATGACATCAAAAATGATCCTAAAGTAGTGGCCGCGTACCTTGGGGCAGAAGAAGATGACGAGGAGGTGACACTATGAGTGCGTTTATGGAGTTCAAGAACGTTGATGTTCATTACGGCCCCATACAGGCGTTAAAAAAAGTGTCTTTGACGATTAATGAAGGGGAAATCGTCACCTTGATCGGCGCGAATGGCGCAGGGAAATCGACGCTCTTGATGTCAATCTTTGGCCAGCCACGGATTTCTTCTGGCGAAATCATTTATCGTGGTGAGGATATTTCACAAAAATCGGCTCACTATGTGGCCTCTCATGGGTTGGCTCAATCTCCAGAGGGGCGCCGTATTTTCCCTAAAATGTCGGTAGAAGAAAATCTATTAATGGGCACTATACCGATTGGGATGGATCATGCGGACGAAGACATGCAGCACATGTTTACTCTCTTTCCTCGCCTGAAAGAGCGTCGTAATCAACGCGCTTCGACCATGTCCGGTGGGGAACAACAAATGTTGGCAATTGCTCGTGCGTTAATGAGTCGGCCAAAGCTGCTATTACTGGATGAGCCCAGTTTAGGTTTAGCGCCGATTATCGTTAAGCAGATTTTTCAGATACTAAAAGACGTGGCTAGCACAGGCATGACGATCTTTTTGGTGGAGCAAAATGCTAACCACGCTCTAAAGTTAGCCAATCGTGGTTACGTAATGGTGAATGGGGAGATTCGTATGAGTGGAACGGGTCAAGAGTTACTGGTTAATCCTGAAGTACGTGAGGCTTATTTAGGCGGACATTAACCCCTTTTATCTCATAGTTATGCGTTGATAAAATCCGTGCATAAAAATGACAGCCGTCGATTGTTTATACAAAAAACGATCGACGGCTTTTTTGTGGATAAAATACGGGCTTTTACACAAGATAAACGCCGCTTTGCTCGTCTTTTTGATTGTCTGAATCAAGGTGAAATGGCTTTATTCTTTGTATTTGTGATCTAAATCAATTTAAGTGATGATGCGTTAGTAATTGAGGAACTTAGTTAGACCATTTTTAGTCGACAGTATGCTGACACGGTTAATGAAACCAAATACTCAGCGTCACATTGCTCTCGACTGTTACATAAGGAGTCACCATTGTTTGAATTAATTACTCAGTCTTCTTTTAATGAGATTGCCGCTTTGCTTGTGTTGGCTGCGTTAGTGGGTTTTATCGGGTTGCTTTTAAGGCAGCCCTTAATTGTCAGTTTTATTGCCGTCGGTTTAATTGCGGGGCCATCGGTTTTAGATATTGTTCATTCAAAAGAGCAAATTAAATTACTGGCTGAACTTGGAATCGCCATCTTGTTGTTTTTAGTGGGCATCAAGCTGGATGTTAAGCTGATAAGGTCGATTGGTTGGGTGTCTGTGATGACTGGCCTTGGGCAGGTCGCGTTTACCTCCCTGATTGGATTCGCTATTGGACTCATGATAGGTCTTGATACGACGTCCAGTTTGTACCTTGCGGTGGCACTGACGTTTTCTTCTACAATTATTATTGTCAAACTCCTTTCAGACAAAAGAGAAATTGATTCTCTGCATGGGCAAATTGCTCTTGGCTTTTTGATTGTTCAAGATCTTGTGGTAGTTATGGCGATGATTGTCTTGGCAACCATTGGTATAGGTTCTGGGCATGATGAATCTGGCGACTCCTCCGTATGGCGTGTGGTCGCCTCGGCTTTTGGTCTGCTGTTGTTTGTTGTACTTTTTATTCGCTATCTTGCCAACCCGCTGACAGCCTTACTCGCCAAGGTACCAGAGCTACTGGTTATTTTTGCTATCGCGTTAGCGGCATTATTTGCTGCGGTAGGGCATCTGGTCGGTTTAGGTATGGAAGTAGGTGGTTTATTGGCGGGTGTGGCGTTGGCCTCCACGCCATTTCGAGAAAGTATTGCCGCTAGGCTGGCACCATTACGGGATTTTTTGTTGTTGTTTTTCTTTATCGCGCTGGGCTCTACATTAGATCTGTCCTTACTTGGTGCGAATATATATGGCGCAATCATCTTTTCTCTGTTCGTTCTGATTGGTAACCCACTAATAGTATTAATTATTATGGGCGCCATGGGATATCGCAAAAGGACGGCTTTTTTGGCTGGGTTAACCGTCGCTCAGATCAGTGAGTTTTCGCTTATCTTCATCGCTATGGGCATTAGTTTGGGGCATGTTTCGCAGGATCTTTTAGGTTTAGCTACCTTGGTTGGTATCATTACCATCGCAGTTTCGACTTACATGATTACCTATTCTCATAAATTGTATACGTTTTTTGAACCCATACTGGGGGTGTTTGAAAGAGCAACTCCGACCCGAGAGCAAAACATAGAGCAAGGAACAAACAGTCACCCTGAAGTAGTTGTTTTTGGGTTGGGGCGCTTAGGTACGGCTATTGCGACAAGACTTCAGGAAAAAGGAGTCAGAGTTATGGGCGTTGACTTTAATCCAACACAAATAAAACACTGGGGACAATTGGGTTTGCACACGGCTTATGGTGATGTAACCGATGCCGAGTTTATTGCAGAACTTCCACTGCGTCAGGTAAAGTGGATTGTCTCTACGGTTCCACACCATCACATGGGGGTTTCCTTTGAGGATACGAGAAAAACCATAGTTCAACTGGTGCAGACTACCTCCTTTAATGG
The DNA here is from genome assembly GCA_964494965.1 of uncultured Maribrevibacterium sp. Taxonomy (GTDB): domain Bacteria; phylum Pseudomonadota; class Gammaproteobacteria; order Pseudomonadales; family Marinomonadaceae; genus Marinomonas. Next base: position 19,366 of record CAZBUC010000003.1, on the reverse strand, counting down.
GCAGTTAGCGGCGGTCTCCCACAGTAGTGTAGAAACCAATGAGCTTAATAGTCTGGGTGTGAACCTCATACTTGAGCCATTTCAAGATGCTGCCGATCGTGCAACAGAACGTTTGCTTGAGGGTTTTGACGAAAAAACAGCGCGGTCGCGGCCATCGAATGCTAAGGACGTTTAACCATGAAAAAAATGAATAACATGCTTTATGTACTGAATGATAAGACTGAGGTGACAACACCATCATTAATACAAGCTGTGCGTTTGTCAGTGTCTCATCAGGCTCGTCTGGCGTGTTTGAAAGTGCATCCTGAAATTAAGTCGGCAGGGTTCTCTCAGCTAACGGGCATTAGTGCGTCGTATCTAAAAGAAAAGCTAATCGACGTTGACAAGAATAAGGCAAAAGCGTTAATCGCTGCGTCAAATTCTCCCTCTGACACAAGTATAACGACCAAGTTTGGTAAAAAGTATGTCGAGATCATCCGCACTGTGATTGAGAAAAAGCACGATTTGGTAATTAAAGAAGTGGATGATACAGCTTGGCTTGACCGACTGTTTGGTAGCGATGACATGCACTTGCTGCGTAAATGCCCGTGTCCTGTTTTGCTAATGAAAAAAAAGGAAAAGCCAAAATACAAACATATTATTGTCGCGGTTGATTTTGAAGATCAGAACGAATTAGAAGGTGGAGATAAAGCTTACGCACTTAATAAAACGCTCGTTGATCTGGCGAGTTCACTGGCTCTGTCTGAAATGGCCACACTTCATGTTGTGAATGCGTATGATGTGTTGCATGCTGGTTTTATAGGGCTCTGGGTCGAACAGCCTGAAAAAGTAGAGAAAGAACTGTTTGATAGCGAGTACAAAAATCGACGTTATCAAATGAACACCCTGATGCAGGGGCTGAAGCAATCACTAGGAGAGGAAACTTTCAAAGACCTTTCGCCTCAAACACATCTTTTGCAAGGTGCGGCAGACACAGAGTTGCTAAAATTTGCCAATAAGATAGACGCTGATTTGATGGTCATGGGAACAGTCGGTCGTTCTGGTCTATCCGGTGTAATCATTGGTAACACAGCGGAAAGTATACTTTCTGAACTTACTTGTTCCGTTTTAGCGGTTAAACCTGAAGGTTTTGTATCGCCTGTTGCGGTTTAAGCTTTTGCGGGGGCCATGAATAGAATGAGCCCCCGTTCTGTCAATGTTTGCACTGTGTATTTTTTTGTTAATCTCTAAACAGTTTATCCGTCAAGATGTCGCGTACCTGTGAAGGTTTAGAGGCTTCTCCAAGTGGTGCATCAAAAATGGCATCAATCTTATCACCAAAATAGGCTGTTACCGCGTCGGCGCTCAATGCCGGATCAAGTCCTGCAGGATTAGCAGACGTCGACACAATGACTCCACCGAAGGCGTTACAAAGCTGTTTGACTGGCTCATGTTGGGACAGTCGGATAGCCACGCTTTGATGGTCGCCTTTCACCCAGCTAGGGGTGATTTGAGTATCGGGCACGACCCAAGATGTGGGTGTGTCGTTGCGGCTAATAAGGCGCTCTGCTACCTCAGGAGCCAAAATATCTAACCAAGGCTGAAGCTCTTTCGGTGCGCCAGCG
>CAZBUC010000003.1:0-17752 GCA_964494965.1 uncultured Maribrevibacterium sp. | reverse complement strand
CAAGATAAGGCCTTTTGACTCGGGTCGTGATTTTAGTGTCAGAATCCGTCTGACAGCGTCGGCATTAAAGGGGTCACATCCCAGTCCCCATACGGCCTCAGTGGGGTAAGCGACAACGCCACCTTGGCGTAATATGTTGGCAAGTTCAGTGACAGAAGTGATTAAGCGCATAACAATAAGCTCAAAAAAAGAGGTAAAAAAATAAAGGCGGAAATGTATCAATATATTGTGAAAATCGAGCTAGCTAACATCTCCCCATAAGGGGGGAAAGGGGAGACGTCATGACGCCAGTATTATTTCATCGCGTCGATTTTTTCTTTAAGCTCACTTATTTTGCTGCTGACCACTTTTTCTAGATGCTCTAGTTCTTTAATTAAATCGTCTTTTGATACTTGAGTTTCGTGCTGTTTGCCAACCAGTTGCTCAAGCTCTTCCATGGCGCGAAGCACTGTCAAAGAAGGCTCTTGCACTTGGCGATAGGTTTGCTGTCCACCGTCGGCCAAAACCGTTTTGGTGGATCGGCCAAATTTAAACTTTTTACTCTTTGGTAACAAAGACCCTTTTTCGCGACGATAGTAAATTTTTAGTACATCGTGGCCGCCTTCGTAGCGTAAGGTGAACTTTTCGATATCATTAATGCTCGTGATACCCATAGACTGAAGTGTTGGATACATAACCATTTTTCCCATTCATACGTTGTCGTTTAAGAGTACTTAATTAGTATGGGATTGTAATGGCAAAAGCAAGCCCAAGCTGACAGAAATATGCGCTAACGCAGGCAAATTCTAAAAAATTATGAAAGCCATAAAAAGCGCAGTCATTTGATAAAACGAAATCACTGCGCTTTTTAGATTTGGATTAGAGGTTTTTAATCTTCGTCGTGTTCAACATGATCAATGTTTAATTCTTTGATCTTGCGGGTTAGCGTGTTTCTGCCCCAGCCCAATAAAAGAGAAGCATCGCGTCGACGGCCACCCGTGTGAGCGAGCGCCGTTTCTATCATAATGCGCTCAAATTTTGGCACGGCTTGATCTAAGATGCCTTTTTGGCCTGTTGCCAGCATATTGTCTACCCAGTGTTTGAGCGATTCTTCCCATGACGAGGTGGGTTTTTCATGGGGCATGGTTGCCAGCAATTCAGGGGGTAAGTCTTCCACTAAGACTTCACGACCTGATGCCATGACAATTAACCAACGGCAGGTATTTTCCAGCTGTCTTACGTTACCGGGCCAGTCTAATTGCGTGAGATAATTTTCGGTTTCTCTTGTTAGTTGCTTTGGCTCTACTGACAGTTCTTCCGCCGCGCGGTTTAAGAAATGGCGAGCAAGCTTAGGAATGTCTTCGCGGCGTTCGGCTAGTTTTGGCAAATGGACGCGAATTACATTAAGACGGTGAAATAAGTCTTCACGGAAAGCGCCTTTTTTGACCAAACTTTCTAGGTCTTGATGAGTCGCGGCGATAATACGCACGTTGACGTTTACGGGGGTGTGACCGCCAACTCGATAGAATTCACCATCCGCCAGTACGCGTAATAGGCGGGTTTGTGTTTCTGCTGGCATGTCGCCAATTTCATCCAAAAACAGTGTCCCGCCATTGGCTTGTTCAAAACGTCCTCGACGCAATGTATTGGCGCCAGTGAAGGCGCCTTTTTCATGACCAAACAACTCAGACTCAATTAGATCTCGCGGAATGGCCGCCATATTCAAGGCAATAAAAGGTTTTGTTGCCCGTGGGCTGTGGGTGTGCAATGCCTGTGCGACCAGTTCTTTACCTGTTCCCGATTCACCATTAATCAGCACAGTAATATTTGAGTTGGCAAGTCGACCGATGGCGCGGAAAACCTCTTGCATCGCAGGCGCTTCGCCGATGATTTCTTTATCTACCTCGGGTTCGATTTCCACCGCCATGTCATCGGTACTGGGTCTCGCATTTTTATGATGCAACATGGCACGTTTGACTAAACTAACGGCTTCTTCTACGTCAAAAGGTTTCGGCAGGTATTCAAAAGCCCCACCTTGATAAGACGCCACCGCGCTTTCTAAATCAGAATGCGCGGTCATAATGATAACCGGCAGGTAGGGGTGTTCTTTTTGCAGTTTTTCGAGCAGTTTTAAACCGTCCATGCCTGGCATACGAATGTCACTGATAATCGCGCTTGGCTGTTCTTTATCTAACATGCTAACGAGGTTTTCAGCAGAATCGAATAAGCGACACTGAATGCCTTCTTGTTCTAAGGTCTTTTCAAGCACCCAGCGAATAGAGCGATCATCATCGACAATCCATACTGTTTCTTCTTTTGTCATGCTTGCTTCTCCTGATCGTGAGCTGATGTCTCAATGGGAATTAAAATATTAAATTCTGTGTTGTGAGGGTAACTGTTGCATTCGATAATGCCATGGTGCTGATGAATAACCGACTGAGCAATGGATAGACCTAAGCCCGTGCCATCCGCTCGCCCGCTGACCATGGGATAAAATAGGGTTTTCATGATGGCCTCGGGAATGCCAGGGCCATTGTCGATGATGCTGATTTTGCACACTAAGCGATGTCGCTTGGAACCAATGGTGAATTGACGCAGGGCACGAGTCACCATGTGTATGGTTTTGCGTTCCGTGTTCTGGTCTTCCATCAACGCTTGCATCGCGTTCTTAGTGATATTCAGCAATGCTTGAATAAGTTGTGATTCATCGCCGATCAATTCTGGAATGCTAGGATCATAGTCGCGTACTAGTTCCACTTGGTTATCCGCTTCTACGCTGATTAATTGGCGGACGCGTTCAATGACTTTATGTATATTCAGTGGCTTATTCTGAGGCAGTTTACGCGGGCCTAACAGACGGTCAACCAAGTCCCGGAGCCTATCAGACTCCTCGATAATGACTTGTGTGTAGTCATTTAGTGCCTCATCGGTAAAGGCACGGCTGATAAGCTGCGCTGCGCCACGAATACCGCCAAGCGGGTTTTTGATCTCGTGGGCTAACCCTCTCACCAATTCTTTGCTGGTTTCATGATTGGCAATGATTTCATCTTCTTGAGAAATACGCTTCATTCTGTCACGAGGGTAGACCTCGATAATCAAGCTTTCTATAAAGCTAGACGTGCCCATAATCGGGGTTACTGTGTAATCGCAAAACAGTTTGCGATTGTTATTACATTCAATTTCGGCTTCCCTTTTGGTGAAGGGGTGGCCTGACTCAACCGCACTTTCTAGAGCTTGTGTACTGTCTTTATCTTCACGGAAGGCTGACTCTAAACTATGACCATAAATACGACGACGACTCACGGCCAAAAGCATTTCAGCAGCGGGATTTAAGTACTCTATCTTTAGGTCTTCATTGAGCAGAATAACCGCTGTAGATAGATGATCGATTAATGAGTTATACACAGTTGTGCCTCTTAGATGTCGCCTACGTTATTGTTTTAACTACCGCATTTACTTCTTAATTCTGCAAAAAACGAACCAACCATACACGGCTTTTAAAGCGGCTGTTTCAGCCTTTTTAGTCACGTCTTACGATAAAAAGCCTGTGTGTTGATGATGAAAAGAGGCTGTTTACGGTAAAGAAAAATAGGTGATTATAGCGCTCGCACTAATTTAGTGCGATTTTTTGGCGTCACCATGCTATGCCAATATCCGGTGCAGCTTTACTGTCAAAGTCGAAAAAAAATAAAATGGACCTGCTTCGTTCAATAGACCCATTAAAAAGAAGAGAAAAAAAAGCCCCGATCTACGCCGAGGCTTTTATCTTACTCTGGTCTATTTGACTGGCAGATCTATTCGACTGACAGACAGCGAGACTTATAGGCTGTAGTACAATTCAAACTCAAGTGGGTGCGTTGTCATAGAGACACGACGCGCTTCAGCTGTTTTCAATTCGATGTAAGCATCGATCATGTCGTCAGAGAATACGCCACCTTGCGTCAAGAAAGCACGGTCTTCGTTTAGGCACTTAAGCGCTTCTTCAAGGCTAGCAGCCACTGTAGGAATTGCCAATGCTTCTTCAGCTGGAAGATCGTACAAGTCTTTATCTGCCGCATCGCCAGGGTGAATCTTGTTTTTGATACCATCGATACCCGCCATCAACATGGCAGAGAATGCCAAGTATGGGTTTGCGGTTGGATCAGGGAAACGCGCTTCAATACGCTTGCCTTTAGGGCTGGCAACGTATGGAATACGGATAGAAGCAGAACGGTTACGTGCAGAGTAAGCCAACATAACAGGTGCTTCGAAATGTGGCACAAGACGCTTGTAAGAGTTGGTTGAAGCGTTAGTGAACGCGTTCAATGCTTTAGCGTGCTTAATGATACCGCCAATGTAGTAAAGCGCCATTTCAGATAGACCAGCATACTGATCACCAGCGAATTGGTTTTCACCGTTTTTCCAGAAAGACTGGTGAACGTGCATACCAGAACCGTTGTCACCAACGATTGGTTTAGGCATGAAAGTCGCTGTTTTACCGTAAGCATGTGCTACGTTGTGTACGCAGTACTTAAGAATTTGAACTTCGTCCGCTTTCTTAACCAGTGTGTTGAATTTCACGCCGATTTCGTTTTGACCTGCAGTCGCTACTTCGTGGTGGTGAACTTCGATCACCAAGCCCATTGTTTCCATCGCGCCACACATAGCCGCACGTAGGTCATGGTGAGAATCGACTGGTGGTACTGGGAAGTAGCCGCCTTTTACGAAAGGACGGTGACCCATGTTGCCGCCTTCGAACTTCTTGTTAGAAGACCAAGCCGCTTCTTCAGAGTTGATCTCTACAGAACAACCAGACATGTCTGTTTTCCAACGAACGTCATCAAAAATGAAGAATTCTGGCTCAGGACCAAAGAAAGCTGTGTCACCAAGGCCTGTAGATTTTAGGAATTCTTCTGCACGAATCGCTACAGAACGTGGGTCACGGTCGTAACCTTGCATAGTAGAAGGTTCGATAACGTTACAACGAACAATAACCGTTGGCTCTTCTGTGAAAGGGTCAATAATCGCTGTGTCATCTTGTGGCATCATGATCATGTCGGATTCATTAATGCCTTTCCAGCCAGAAATTGACGAACCGTCAAACATTTGACCATTTTCGAAAAACTCTTCGTCCACAGTTTTCGCAGGAATAGAGACGTGTTGTTCTTTGCCTTTGAAATCCGTAAAACGAAGGTCAACCCACTTCGCATCATGTTCCGCAATCAAGGCAAGAGTATTTTTTGACATAGTTATTCTCCATTGGTCGTTAGTACGAAATTAATGTTTGTTAGTGCTTCAATACAAAGCGTATTGCCCAAGTATTTGCATAACCTGTGCCAGATATGTGTGCGTTAAAATAAATCTATATATAACAATGACATAGAAAAAACCACAGCAAAGCTATTTTTTCGATGTACCATAATCGCCCATAAATACACATAAAAAGCACATTATTGGTGCGTTATTTTGTTTTATGCACTTTTTTCGTGCGATTAGTGTCTTTTGTGTCCATAGGTGTGCACTCTGATACGCACTCAAAAGAAATTATATTGGGAAATAAAAAGTTACAAAAGTATACAAAATGATACCCGTCTCAATCTTCTTCTTGGTGAGGCGTTTGACATAGATCAAATATTGTTCTTCTGATTCAACCTATTATGTTTCTTTGTTCGTCTGGCCAAATCACGTTTCAATCCGCTCACTGTTTTAATCGGTGCATTTTTAGCCTATGTACTTTTTTGATCCATGCCTTTTGGATCTACCTGCTTAAAAGGAATTTGTATGTCGTACTATCAGTCTTCTGGGGCAGAGCGCCTTCTCAACCAAAATTCCAATGTCCTATCGATCACCGATCTTAATAGTGCAATTAAATATGTAAATCCTGAATTTGAAGCGATTAGCGGGTATCAAAAAGAAGAATTGCTGGATAAGTATCACAAGGTGATTCGACACGACGAGATGCCAAAGCAAGCTTTTGAAGATCTCTGGCATCATTTGAAGCAAGAACAATCTTGGATGGGAGTGGTTAAAAACCGCTGTAAGAATGGCGATTACTATTGGGTTGATGCTTATGTTAGCCCTATTGTGAAAAATGACCAAGTTGTTGAATATCAATCTGTACGTCGTTGTCCAGATGAAGCCGTTAAAAAGCGAGCAGACGCTCTCTATCAAAATTTAAAAGACTCACCAGAAAAAGCGAAGCGGCAGCTTAAAACGCCTAAGTTCACGATAACTCAAAAAATAATGGCTTGGATAACCTTGTCGTTTGCTGTTTTTATGTCTGCTCGTTTGCTTGACTCAGGAGCCATGCAAATAGCGATAGAATTGGTCGCCTATGCAGCCTGTCTTATAGGGGTGGCTGCGCTTTTACGTCCATTAATGAAAGCCATTCAAGCGACACGCGCTATCTCAAGTTCACCGCTTTCTATGTATGTGTACACAGGGCGTACTGATGAAGCGGGTCAGATTTCATTGGCTATGTCTCGCCTTAAAGGAGAGACGACGGCTATATTAGGTCGCATTAACGATTTTTCTAAACGCGTTTGGGATAGGCAGTCACAGGTGTGTCAAAGTGCCGAGGTGAAGCAGGAGGCACTGGGTAATTTATCGACAGACTTTGTTAGCATTAAACAAGCGACCGAAGAAATGGCCAGTGTGATTGAGGAGGTCGCTGCGTCGACGCAACAAAGCGTTCTTGATTCACAGCAGGCTAGCGATAATATGCTGACAAGTTTGCAAGGAATGAAGCAAACACGGGAGGCTATGGAAAAAGTCAACGCACAGGTAGAAGCGGCTCGTGAAGGGCTTTCTCGACTAAAAGAAGACAGTGATGCCATTACTTCGGTGGTAGAGGTCATCCGTGATGTAGCGGAACAAACGAATCTGCTGGCTCTTAACGCCGCCATAGAGGCAGCACGCGCAGGAGATCAAGGTCGGGGTTTTGCGGTTGTGGCAGATGAAGTGCGAGGTTTAGCAAGTCGCACTTACCATTCAACAGAAGACATAGTACAAGCCATCGAGCGTGTGCAAAACGGGTCGATGAAAGCGCTTAAACAGATGGAAGAAGCCTCTAAAGTGGCACAACAAAGCCAAGCCCAGACAGCTGAGGCCGAAAAAGCGGCTGGCCTTGCCAAAGACAGCATGCAGCTTATTCATCAGCAGTCACAAAATACAGCGGTGGCCATGGATCAACAGAGCGCCTGTGCGAACGATATAAATCAACGTATATCCAATGCATCTATTGTGGTGGCAGAGCTGACTCGTCATGGTGAACAAGATGTTGTCGCGTGCGCCGAAGTGCATGAGATTGTTGACCAAATGGAGCGTCTGGCCTCCCAGTTTTGGGACCAAACATTGTCATCACGAGAGCAGCAGGGATGAATATCGTTTTATTTAAACGTTTTCTTAAATGAAGCCAAGGACTTTGTCTGGGTTTTTAGAACTTTTTTCTTGAGTTTAATGGGATATTCATCAATATCAGGGTACAATTGCGCGAATTTTACCCCGCACCAAGATCCGAGACGCTTGAAGAGCTTACCCGCCCATATCAAGCGGCGGTTTGTCTTTTTGCTTACGCTAATACAGAGAATTATAAATGTCTAATGATATCAATAAGTTACGTAACGTAGCTATTATCGCCCACGTTGACCATGGTAAAACAACCTTGGTTGATCAACTTCTAAGACAATCTGGTACGCTAGATCGTAAAGACCTTGGTTCAGAACGAATCATGGACTCGAACGATCAAGAAAAAGAGCGTGGCATTACCATTTTGGCAAAAAACACCTCAATAATGTGGAACGATTACCGTATTAATATCGTAGACACCCCTGGACACGCTGACTTCGGTGGTGAAGTTGAGCGCGTTTTGTCGATGGTTGACTCTGTATTGCTATTGGTTGATGCCGTTGATGGTCCAATGCCGCAGACGCGCTTTGTAACATCTAAAGCGTTTGAGCGTGGTCTTCGTCCAATCGTGGTTATAAACAAGATTGACCGTCCGGGTGCTCGTCCTGATTGGGTAATGGACCAAGTTTTTGACTTGTTCGACAGCCTTGGTGCGACTGAAGATCAGTTAGATTTCCCTGTTATCTATGCTTCCGCTATTAACGGTATTTCTGGTGATGATCCAGAAGCCATGGCGGAAGACATGACACCGCTTTACCAAATGATCGTAGACAGCGTACCTGTGCCAGAAGTAGATCCAGAAGGTATGTTCCAAATGCAGGTGTCTGCGTTGGACTATGATGCCTATGTAGGTGTTATCGGTATCGGCCGTATTACTCGTGGTAGCTTGTCGCCAAATCAACAGGTAGTCATTAAGTCTGCTGACGGTAAAGAGCGTAAAGGTAAAGTACTAAACGTGAAGGGCTACCATGGTCTAGCACGCGTTGACACAGACAAAGCCGGTGCGGGTGACATTGTTTGTATCAATGGTATTGATGGTCTAAGTATCTCTGATACTTTATGTGATCCTACTTGTGTTGAAGCGTTGCCAGCCTTGTCTGTAGATGAGCCAACAGTCAGCATGACTTTCATGGTTAACGATTCTCCTTTTGCGGGTAAAGAAGGTAAATACATTACTACTCGTAATATCTCAGATCGTCTTGATCGAGAACTTATCCACAACGTAGCGTTACGTGTTCGCCAAGGCGAAACACCTGATAAATTCATCGTTTCTGGTCGTGGTGAGCTTCACCTGTCTGTATTGATAGAAAACATGCGTCGTGAAGGTTTCGAGATGGGCGTTTCTCGTCCTGAAGTCGTCAAGAAAGAAGTTGATGGAAAGATTCACGAACCATTTGAATTAGTGGTTATCGACGTAGAAGAGCAACATCAAGGTTCTATCATGGAAGAGCTTGGCCTGCGTAAAGCTGAGTTGACTAATATGGAACCCGATGGCAAAGGTCGCGTTCGTCTTGAATTTATGTCGCCTTCTCGTGGTTTGATCGGCTTCCGTGGCTTGTTCCTAACCTTGACTTCTGGTTCTGGTATCATGACCAGCGTGTTTGACCACTACGGTCCGGTAAAAGATGGTGATGTAGGTGGTCGTCAGAATGGCGTACTGATCAGTATGGTAACGGGTAAAACAGCGGCATTCGCTTTGTTTAACCTACAAAGCCGTGGTCGCTTATTCTTAGGTCATGCGGTTGAAGTGTATGAAGGTCAAGTTATCGGTCTTCACTCACGTGATAATGACCTAACGGTTAACCCAGTGAAAGGTAAGCAGTTAACCAACATGCGTGCCTCTGGTACGGATGAAGCTTTGACCTTGACGCCACCGATTCGTCATACGCTTGAGCAAGCGCTTGAATTTATCGAAGACGATGAGTTGGTAGAAGTGACACCAGAAAGTATCCGTATTCGTAAAAAGCTATTGACTGAAAACGAGCGTAAACGCGCTGGTCGTAAGTAAATACAAGCCATGTGGTAAACATGGCTTAAAGAGCAGCAGCAAATGAGTTCATGCAAATGAGCTCGTGAGCGACAGAAGCGCCTTCGGGCGCTTTTGTTTTTTCTAGCATTTGATAAAGTGAGGCGAGGCAGACGCACTCAACGACAAGGAGCAAATATGAAACTGCTAGTGCAAAGGGCATTAAACGCCAGTGTCGTAGTTGATAACGAAACGATCGGCGCTATATCACACGGTCAGTTGGTATTAGTGGGTATAGAAAAAGGCGATACAGAAGCCGATATGCAAAGATTGGCAGACAAGTTGTTGAAATATCGCATGTTTAGCGACAAAGACGGTAAGATGAATCTTAACGTGCAGCAAGTGAACGGCGGTGTGCTATTGGTGTCTCAATTCACCTTGGCCGCTGACACAAAAAAAGGCCTTCGCCCCGGCTTTTCAACCGCTGCCATACCAGACGACGCGGAAAGACTGTTTAATGATTTTGTAAGCAAAGTACGCGCCCAGCATGATCAGGTTGAAACCGGACGCTTTGCCGCCGACATGAAGGTGTCCTTCACCAACGACGGTCCAGTGACCTTCATGCTTGAGTAATTTGCGTGGCGGAGATCGACATCTTTAAACCGGAAAACCTAAGACGTTTTAGTGGTTGCGTCGCTCTCTTCTTGTTCTTCGTTTTCCTCACTGCCATCGACAACCACTTTCACTGTGCGACCTGCGATAAGGCCCAGTTCAAATAGCATCCACATAGGGATAGCCAGTAAGGTTTGAGAGAATATGTCTGGAGGGGTAATTAGCATACCGATGACGAAGCAGCCGAGAAAAATGTAGGGGCGCTTTTTTGATAGGCTAGACACGGTTGTCACGCCGGCTTTAATCAATAGATAAGTGGCGACTGGGATTTCGAAGGTAACGCCAAAAGCAAAAAAGAGTTTTAAAACAAAGTTTAGATAGTTGTTTATGTCTGTCATGACGGTGACTTCTCCTGGACCAACGGTCGTGAAGAAACCAAAGATCAAGGGCAGCACTATGTAGTAAGCGAATAGTACGCCAGCATAGAAAAGAAAGATGCTGGATATCAGCAGCGGGATGGCGATTTTCTTTTCTTTTTTGTACAACGCCGGTGCGATAAATGACCAAGCTTGGAATAAGGTATAAGGAACAGACAGCAAAAATGCCACAAAAAATGTCAGCTTAAGTGGGGCCAGAAAGGGCGATGCCACTTCGGTGGCGATTAAAGAGCTGCCCGCGGGTAGCAGTAAGCGTAATGGCTCAGAAACAATTAAGTACAAGTCGTTTGCGAAGGCATAGAGGCCAACAAACAGAATCAAGATAGCCAGTACGGATTTGAGTAAGCGGTTTCTTAGTTCAATGAGATGGCTGACCAGCGGGGCTTGATTAGAAGTGTTTGTACTCATATGACGTCACATGTCCGCGTTGTGTTTGTTTGCTTTGTCTTTTGTGGTTGAAGTATCGGTTGTCTCTGACGTATCTATAGTGTGTTGATCGTTATTGATGTTGGTTGTAGGCGTGTCTGTGCGCGTGTTCGTTTCTGTTGGTGTTTTTTCTGCCGTTTTTTCTGCCATAGGGAGAATCGTGTTTTGTATGGTGCGCTCTTCTTTCAGTAGACGTTGGTTAGTTTCGCTGATTTTTTGCTGCAGCTCTTCTTGATCTAGTTGAGCGTTGATTTCCCTTTGCACGGTATTAATACTGCGTTTTATTTTACGAATCCACAGCCCCGCCATTTTGGCCGCATGGGGTAGGCGTTCTGGGCCTAGAACTAATAGGCCCACCACAAAAACGATAAGTAGTTCAGAAAAACCGATATCAAACACAGATTAGGCGCTCTTGTCGTCTTTTTTAACATCAGCGTCTATGACTTTATGCTGCTGCGCGGTTTTGTTGTCCTCTTCGTTTTTTTCATCTTTATCAACGGCTTCTTTAAAGCCTTTGACGGCACTGCCTAGGTCGGAACCTAAACCTTTCAGTTTTTTGGTGCCGAAAATAAGAATGATGATGGCCAATACGATGACAAGTTGCCAAATACTAATTCCACCGAACATAATGTGCTCCTATTTTATTCGCTGCGACTGGCTTTTTCTTCTAAGCCGGATAAATTAAAACGGCGTGCTAACTCGTCTAGAACAGCGTCTGGGCCAAGATCTAAATGAGACAACATAACCAATGTGTGGAACCAGAGATCCGCCGTCTCATAAATGAGGTCCGTCTTATCTCCCGATACAGCAGCGTCTTTCGCGGCTAATATGGTTTCTACGCTTTCTTCGCCTACTTTTTCTAGGATTTTATTTAATCCTTTTGTGTGCAGGCTAGCGACGTACGAGGTATCTGCCCCTGCAACTTTACGTTGTTCTAAAGTCGCGGCTAATTCGGCTAAAACATCGGTTTTCATTATAGTCTCTTCATTGTTACGGTTTTAAGACGAGTAAGTAAATACCCACAGCAAACAAACTTAAACTGGTTATGTCTGTGGCTTTTATATTATCGAGTAAAATAGGGTCAGTAATAATCCAAGCTGCCCCTAAGCTCAACACGCCCATGAATCTGAAGGGTAAGTTTTTACGGCTTTTACGTAATTCTTTACCGAGTTGTTGTATGGACTCGGTCTGGGCTTCTATGCGCTCATTCTGGTGGGATATTTGCGACAAGGCATTAAATACCAAATTAGGGATCTGAGGCAACTGTCCAGCCCATTGAGGAGCCTGTTTGCGAACTTCTTCAATAACACGTTTGGGACCAACTTGTTCCTGCATCCAGCGTTCTAGAAATGGCTTGGCGGTTACCCAAAGGTCAAGGTCAGGATAAAGCTGACGCCCTAGTCCTTCAATGTTAAGTAAGGTTTTTTCCAGTAATACAAGCTGTGGTTGTACTTCCATATTAAAGCGACGTGCGGTTTGAAACAGTCCAATCAGTACCTGTCCAAACGAAATGTCTTTGAGGGGTTTGGCAAACATGGGTTCACAGACACTGCGAATGGCGGATTCGAAAGCGTGAACAGGCGTACCTTTAGGTACCCAGCCGCTTTCGACATGCAGTTCAGCCACCATGCGATAATCCCGTTGGAAAAATGCCAGTAGATTGCGTGCAAGATAGCTTTTATCGGCTTCGTCTAGACTGCCCATGATGGCGCAGTCGATAGCGATGTACTTGGGTTTTATTGGGTTGGTCGCATCAACGAAGATATTGCCTGGGTGCATATCAGCATGGAAAAAGCTATGAGAAAAAACTTGCGTGAAGAAGATTTCTACGCCTCGCTCCGCTAAGCATTTCATATCCACATTGGCTTTATTGAGCGCGGCTATGTCTGCCACAGGAATGCCAGAAATGCGTTCCACTACCATGACATTACGATGGCTGTAGTCCCAGTAGATTTGCGGAACATAAAGTAGATCCGAGTTGACGAAATTACGCTGTAGTAAGCCTGTGTTGCCTGCTTCTTTGGCTAGATCTAGCTCGTCTAATATAGTGTATTCGTAATCAGTTACGACCTCCACAGGGCGTAGGCGTCGGCCGTCAGCGCTCAACTTAGCAACCAGATGCGCTAAGGTGTAAAGCAGGCTGATGTCTTTACCGATGGTTTTTTCAATGCCTGGGCGAATGACTTTAACGACAACCGCTTCACCAGAGTGTAGGGTGGCTGTATGCACCTGAGCAATAGACGCGGAGGCTAGGGGGCTAGATGAAAATTCGGCAAACAATTCGCTGACAGGCGCTTTAAGATCACGTTCTATAATGGCTTGGGCAATGTGTCCCGGAAAAGCCGGAACTCTGTCTTGAAGTCTTGCCAGCTCGTCAGCTATATCATCGTCTAATAAATCACGACGCGTTGACAGTATTTGTCCAAATTTAACAAAAATAGGCCCAAGGGATTCCAGCGCCAGTCTGAGTCGCTCGCCTTTATTTTTTTGCGCTCGCTTACGGCCTATTAGGCAAAACAAACCAAGGCTATAACGCAAGTACCAAGGCAGGGCCTTAAGAGGAATAAAGGCGTCAAGACGAAAGCGAACGACGGTATAAAGGATGCGGATTAAACGAAAAGCGCTGGTGAACATGATTAAAATTTAAATCCTTTGTGCAGAGCGACTATGCCACCGGTTAAGTTTTGGTAGCTGGTGCGTTCAAAGCCCACTTCATCCATCATGGTTTTAAGTGTCTCTTGATCAGGGTGCATACGAATGGATTCCGCCAGGTAGCGGTAACTGTCTGCATCGTTGGCAATGAGTTTGCCCATCATTGGCAGTAAGCGGAAAGAGTATTGATCGTATACTTGTGAGAGCGTTTCAGATTCGGGCTTAGAGAATTCCAAAACAAGTAAGCGTCCGCCAGGTTTTAAAACGCGATACATAGACGCTAAGGCTTTGGACTTGTCGGTAACGTTGCGCAAACCAAACGCAATGGTGATGCAATCAAAGGTGTCATCTGGAAAAGGCAATTCTTCTGCATTGGCTTGGACGAATTTAACATTACCAACTACGCCCATGTTGGCCAACTTGTCGCGGCCCACTTTTAACATGGAATCGTTTATGTCGGCTAAGATGACTTGGCCTTGCGCGCCCACTAGGCGAGAAAATTTGAGCGTCAGGTCACCTGTACCGCCTGCAATATCTAATACGCATTGACCCGCGCGTACACCAGATTGACTAATGGTGTGGCGTTTCCAGAGGCGATGAATGCCACCGGACATTAGGTCGTTCATAATGTCGTATTTTGCGGCGACGGAGTGAAAAACGTTCGCGACGGCTTTGACTTTTTCCTCGGTAGGAATTTCTTTGAAGCCAAAATCGGTGGTTTTTTTCTGATCGTCTTGCATAAACTATTTTATCCTAAGCGGCGTTATGGGGGTGCCGTTCTTTTTAATTGATAATGGTATTGTAACCGCCACAGCGAAGCACGGGTACTGGTTTGTTTGTTGTATCGTATTGATGTGGCTTATTTTGAAGCCATTACCTGGTTTCGTCCGGCTTCTTTGGCGCTGTAGAGAAGCTTGTCGGCACGACCAAATAGATCGTTGGGGGACTCTTGTGGTTGAAGTTCTGCCACCCCGATCGAGATAGAGATGGTCACGGGTTCACCTTGAACATTAAACGGTGTTTTTACCACGGCAAGACGAATGGCTTCGGCTCGTTCCATGGCGTGTTCTAAAGAGGTATTCGGTAGCACAATGACAAATTCTTCTCCGCCGTAACGGAAGATAAGGTCCTCGTCTTTTAAAGCATCGCGCATTTGCTTGGGCACTAGGCGCAGTACCTTGTCGCCTGCCAGGTGCCCCCAAGTATCGTTGACGCTTTTAAAGTGGTCAATGTCACAGACTGCAAGGCAAAGCGGTTTTTGTGTTTTCTGCATTACCTGACACATAGGAAGAATGGCGTCTTGATAGGCGGTACGGTTAGGTAAATCTGTGAGCGAGTCCGTCATGGCTTGAGCTAATTTTTCTTGCAACAGCGAGCGCAGCGATACGGTATCTTTTTCCATTCTTGTGACCTTGTTTTTGAGCAAGGTGATGGATTGTGTGGCGTGTTTTTCTTGTTGCATCATCTGGCTTTGATAGTCTGTCATGGTGCTGGAAATCGAAGACAGACGCTCATTGATTAGGTTTTTTAAGCTGTCTAGATCACTGGCGCTTTTGACAGCCTGAGAGGTATCTTTCACTTGCTTTTGTAACTGAGTGTTTAAGCCTTCGCGGCTTTCAGAGAGCGTTTTTTGGGAATGATAACTACTGGAAATAGAATCGTTAATGCTGGCCAGTTGTTTGTTAAGCTGATTTAAATAGTTGGTGAGGTTTTCTTGGCTTTTACCAATCGCAACCATAACGAGATTAATGACTTCGTCGAGAATACCAGGCAATTCTTGTAGGTTTTTATTGCCAAGTAGGGCTTTTCTTAGGTCAGCGATGTCGTCGTCGTGGTGACTTGGCAGTGATAAATTGTTTAATAACCCAGCCAAGGTATGGCTGATTTGCAGCATGATTTCCTGGTCATTTTTTTGTGAGTCTGAGGCGCTGCTACGGTTAAACAGCCTCTTGAAAAAGGAGTTAGATGACTTTGGTTCTGCTGGATTTTCAAGGGTGCTTTCTGCGAGGGTTAAAAAGCCTTTGAGCAGTTGTGGCCATTGGGAAGAAGATTGCCAGTGCAATCGGATTTGACCTTCAAGTTGTTTTCTTTCGCTTTGAGGCACGCGATAGCCGGGCTGTTTTTCTAATAAATCAATAAGCTCTTGCAGTACGCTGCGGATGAGCTTGGCACGTCCCATTTGTGCTTCGTCGCTCTGGATGAGCAGGGGTTCTGCGTTGTTTAGGGCATCTTGTATCTGTTGTGCGTCTGCGCCCTTGTTGATCACTTGGCGTATGTGGCGTACAACGGAATCGAGCTTTGGGTCATTACCTTCCGCAAGTAGACTAGTCCGTGAGACTGCTTTGCGTAGTACTTCGATAAGTTTATCGCTAGATGATTCCGTCATATCGCCTCATTTTCCATTAATTTTGACGTTCTTTCTCAACCAAGAAGTTCACAACATTAAAAATGTTTTCGTTTCCGTTAGCGGTTTGTGCACTGACCAAATATTTACCATTAACAATAATGCCTGGTACGCCACGGGCGCCATAAGCGCGTATTTTTGCATCGGCTTGGCTCAAACGGCTATTGACGGCAAAAGAGTCATACTGCTTGCGAAATTCGTTTTCACTGACGCCATAATTCGCAAAGAAGTCAGCCAAAGCGTCTTCAGTGTTTAGATTGCGACGCTCAACGTGGATGGCGTTGAATAGATCGGCGCGAAGCTCACTTTCAATGCCTAGAAGGTCGGCAATATGGAATGCTTTCGCGTGGGCTAACCAGCCACGACCAAAGACAGCCGGTAGATATTTGAAGTCGATGTCGCTTGCCATGTCTTTTTTCCAAGCATTCACGAGCGGCTCCAACGTGTAACAATGTGGGCAACCGTACCAAAAGATTTCGGTGACTTCGATCTTGCTTGGGTCACTGGTTCGGACGGGGTTTTTGATGGTGGTGTAACCGTTCCCGTCGCTGTATTCGGCGGCGAAAGCGGTTGATGATATAAGAAAAGAAAACAGCAAAGCTGAAAACAGCTTGATCATAGAAAACTCCTAGTTACATTCACTTTTTGAGGTATGCGTACATCATGCACAGAATTGCGTTGGAATACGATTCACTCAATAGAGAAGTTGGCTATTTTTTCAGTTAGTTTACGTGCAATTTACACTTCTTGTCTTTATCTGTCTACGAGAGACTGAGGAAGCCGTATTTTAGTCTATATGACGACTTTTGAGCATTAACATGGCATATTTTATGGTTTGCTGGCATTATATACAGCATACGCAAAAATCCTAAATGCAACTTCGAATTTACTGACGAATATCAACTTATGACCCCTTTTGACTCCATTTTTCGATCCGCACATTTTATTAAAAGTGCAGAGAAGCTTTCACAATGTCCTCTAGACCAAGGTGTCGAGGTCGCATTTGCTGGGCGCTCGAACGCGGGTAAATCCACGGCTTTGAATGCGCTGACTGACCAGAAAAAGTTAGCGCGGACCTCTAAGACGCCAGGACGTACTCAACTTATTAACTGTTTCGGCTTAAGTGTTGATGATCGTCGCTTGATCGATTTGCCAGGCTACGGTTTTGCCAAAGTGCCCATTGAAATGAAAAAAGTGTGGCAAGCACACATGCAAGACTATCTAATGAATCGTCGCTCTTTGGCTGGTGTGGTGTTGGTGATGGACATTCGTCATCCACTGAAAGAGTTCGATGAAATGATGCTGGATTGGGCGAAGTCCAATAACATGAAGGTGCATGTCCTGCTGACTAAGTCTGATAAGCTCAATCGTGGACCAGCTAAAACGACTGTGCTGACGGTACAAAAAGCCATTAAGAAGCAAGGAGTGGATGGAACGGTTCAGATGTTCTCTGCTTTAAACGGTGACGGCCTTGATGAACTAAGAATCAAATTGTCGGAATGGTTGGTTCTGGAAAATCTTGACGAGATCCCTGTTTCACCTAACGCCTAAACCTATCGCTTAATGCTATTTTAAAATCTAATCTGTAGGGCAACACCTTGCCCTACAGATTTTTTGTTTCTGGCGACTAATTTTAGGCTATTGTGGCACGAGATAGTCTGCTAGGAAGGTATCGAAATCAACGACATCAGCCGCCTCGATCGCTTCCTGATCCCGTAACGACTGTTCTGCCTTTTCCATAAACTCACGGGTGAGTTCCTGTGTCAAAGGACAAGCCATCCACTGTGCTTGTTGTTCCTTAGCAAGCTCGAGCATGGCATTTTGATAGCCATTTTGCTGTTTGCAGCGCTCGGTTAATTGCACAGAAGGCAGCGATGACGGGTCGTCTAG
>CAZBUC010000002.1:18476-30474 GCA_964494965.1 uncultured Maribrevibacterium sp. | reverse complement strand
ATTGCGAGTAACAACTGTAATCAGCTGATTCATCTGATCAGTGATTTATTGGACATAGAAAAGCTGGTGGCTGGCAAGATGTCGTTTGAAATGAGGCCTGTTAATATTCGATCGGTACTTCAAAGAGCCATGCATGACCATCAACTGTATTCAGGCAGTAAACATATTCATTTTGTTCTTGATACTGACACCAAGGTCGATGACATTAACTTGGTTGCCGATGAGCATAGGCTTATGCAAATATTAGCGAATTTTCTATCTAACGCAGTTAAATACTCGCCAAGCGGTGGGAGAGTGACCTTGTCGGCGAATAAGCAATCAGATTATATTGAAATTGCTGTGGAAGACGAAGGGGAAGGCGTGCCTGAGGCATTCAGATCCCGCATCTTTCAGCGCTTTTCACAGGCCGATGCCGGTATTTCAAAAATGAAAGGTGGGACAGGGCTAGGACTTTCTTTGTGTAAGGAATTAGCGGAAGGCATGGGGGGGAGTATAGGTTATACTTCTATTGTGGGTTGTGGTGCGAGATTTTATGTTCGCTTGCCTATATCGACGATTTTTTAAATGCACATGTTCAAGGGAGTAACGGATTTTGCCTATTAAAAAGTCACCTGAAGACATACAGTTGGCAATGAAGTCGTTGCAGGCGAATTTTGAGCAAATTTTAAGTCAAAGAACGGCCTTTTTTTCGACGGTTTCTTTGTCATTAAGTCAGCAAGACTTTACCGAATTGCCCGAAATTATTAGCCAAGCCCACCAATTGGCAGGGTCTTGTGGTAGTTTTGGTTTGCATTTTTTAGGTCGTTTGGCGCGTCAAATTGAAGTGAATGCGATCCTTGTTCGTGAATCTCCAGATTCTGACATTGCGCGGCGCAACCTCTGTGAAGCGATTGATAATTTTGTAAAAGAGTCAAACCAAGATCGCTCAATGACAACTCAGCCTGCAGTCAAAGCATTGGGTGCGGTGAAGACGGCGCAAGATGTTTGGTTTGTGCTATCCGATTCTGAATTTCGTTCGGGGCTTGAAGCCCAACTAACAGCATTTGATTTTACTGTGCGCAGCTTTTCGTCTTACGCGGATTGCAAGCTTGCGTTAAAAGAGCGTCTTCCTGCTTTGTTGTTCTGTGCGACAAAATTAGCCGACGAATCTTTATTTGCTCAAGATGCCTTGCTTGATTGTGTGGTTCAGAACAAGACGAAGCTAATGCTTTGCTCCAAAGAAGATGACTTTGAAACACGAGCTAATGCCGTGCGGCATCAAGCTCAAGCCTTTTTTGTCGGTCTACCTGACACCACCCGTGTGTTGCAAAGAATCACTCGACTGTTTGATGAGATGAACTTTTTGGACAAAAAAGTCAGCATTTTAGATGATGACTTATTGTTGGCGGAACATTACAGCTGGGTGCTTGAGTCAGCGGGCATAGAGGTTCAGATTATTGAGTCTCCTGATCAAGTGGTGTCGGATTTGTTATCGTTTAAGCCAGACTTGTTACTGCTGGACATGCACATGCCTGAATACTCGGGTTCTGAGGTGTCTGGTGTGATTCGTCAGTACGATCAATTAAGCAGTTTGCATATTACGTTTTTATCAGCGGAACATGATATTCAGCAGCAATTGCAGGCTTTGTCGTTTGGGGCTGATGATTTTATTACCAAACCGATTAGCAATCAGAATTTGGTCAGCGCGGTTAAACTCCGTTTGGCGCGTAATCGTGATATTAAGTCACTGATCGAGCGTGACAGTTTAACCGGATTAGTACGACACGGTGCGATCAAAGATACGGTTTACAGTGAGTTTGAAAGAGTGAAGCGTAGTGGCGAGCACTTTTGTGTTGCCATGGTTGACCTCGATCACTTTAAAAACGTCAATGACACTCACGGCCATGCTGTGGGTGACATAGTGATTAGTACCATAGCCACCTTGTTGCAAAAAAGGCTACGTCGCAGTGATCGTGCCGGTCGCTATGGCGGTGAAGAGTTTTTGGTCGTCTTACCCGATTGCTCCGCTGCGAACGCAAAAAGACTGCTTGAGTCACTGCTGAATGCGTTTAAAAACATACAGTTTAGCGGCCCAGAGGATCACTTCACTTGTACGTTTTCGGCTGGCTTGGTATGCAGCGCTAGTGGCTTTTTTGATTCTGATACCCTTATTGAAGCGGCTGACCAGGCGCTTTATCAGGCCAAACATAATGGGAGAAATCAGGTGGCTATTTTAGAAGATATTTAATTTTTTTTGTGCAGTCATAGAACATTTATATGATCAAGACTGCCTTCTGGTTCGCATTGATTGTTTAAAATCTTCAGATCAGCGAAAATAGCCGCAAACGAAATCACAATCAACATGATAGGGTTGTCGGTTTAAGGTCATTGTTTGCTGATCTTTTTAATACGAACACAATCCTGCGTACAACTTAAAAGACTTTTTTAATGGCAAATCAACATTTTCTCAACGAAGTTAACGATCGTAAGACTTTCGCAATTATTTCCCACCCTGATGCCGGTAAGACAACCATTACCGAGAAGCTTTTGCTACTAGGTCAGCTGATTCAAACAGCAGGCTCCGTTAAAGGTCGAAAAGGCGATAAACACGCCACCTCTGACTGGATGGCAATGGAGAAGCAGCGTGGTATTTCGATTACGTCTTCGGTGATGCAATTTCCTTATAAGGATCGTATCGTTAACCTGCTCGATACACCTGGACACGAAGATTTCTCGGAAGATACTTACCGTACGCTTACCGCTGTTGACTCTGTATTGATGATTATCGATGGCGCGAAAGGGGTCGAGGACAGAACCATCAAATTGATGGACGTTTGTCGTTTGCGAGATACGCCTATTTTGACCTTTATCAATAAAATGGACCGAGATATTCGGGATCCCATCGAGTTGTTAGACGAAGTTGAAGACGTTCTTAAGATTGCCGCCGCGCCCATTACTTGGCCTATCGGCATGAGCGATTTCTTCAAAGGGGTGTATAACCTCTACACGGACACCATTCATGTGTTTGTGCGTGGCCGTGGCCATACCTTGATGGATGATATTCGTATTGAAGGTCTGCAGTCTGAAGAAGCAAAAACCTTGCTTGGGGATGACTGGGAAGCGTATGTAGAGGAAATTGATTTGGTGCGTGGTGCCAGTCATGAATTTGATCATGCCGCTTATTTAGCCGGTGAACTCACGCCAGTCTTCTTTGGTACGGCTCTGTCTAACTTCGGTGTGCGTGAAATGCTGGATGGTTTTGTTGAATGGGCTCCGTCCCCCATTGACCGTGAAACCAACAGTCGTATGGTATCGGCTGTGGAAGAAAAATTCTCCGGTTTCATTTTCAAAATACAGGCAAACATGGATCCGAAACACCGTGACCGTATTGCTTTTATGCGTGTCTGTTCTGGTACTTACAGTCGTGGTATGAAAATGCGTCATTGTCGTATTGGCAAAGACATTAAAGTGACGGATGCCGTCTCTTTTACAGCAGGAGACCGCGAAGGCGTGGAAGAAGCGTTTTCAGGCGACATCATTGGTTTGCATAACCATGGTACGATTCAAATAGGTGACACTTTTACGGAGGGGGAAGACCTTAAATTCACTGGTATTCCGCATTTCGCTCCTGAACTTTATCGCCGTGTTCGCTTGAAAGATCCGATGAAAATGAAGGCGTTGCAAAAAGGCTTACAGCAGCTTTCAGAAGAAGGCTCAACCCAGTTGTTTATGCCGCAACGTAATAACGAATTGATCGTTGGTGCTGTGGGTCAATTGCAGTTTGAAGTAGTGGCTTATCGGCTTCAAGACGAATACAAGGTGGAATGTATTTACGAGCCTGTCAACGTGAATACGGCCCGTTGGGTAGATTGTGACGACGCGAAAAAATTTGAAGAATTTAAAAATAAATGTCGTGATAATTTGGCGGTAGATGGTGGTGGTCACCTGACTTACTTGGCGCCGACACGTGTAAACTTGATGATGGCGGAAGAAAAATGGCCCCAGGTACGTTTCCGTGCGACACGTGAACATTGATCAATACTTGACTAAATTACTAGGTTAAGCGGATAATCCTTTTATCAGTAATCGTTATAGTGGTGTTCTAATGAGTATGGTTGAATCGGTTGATCCTATCGAATTTACAGACGCAGCGGCCGCGAAGTTGCAATCTTTGATCGAAGAAGAAGAAAATAACCGGCTCATGTTACGCGTCTATGTAACGGGTGGTGGATGTTCGGGGTTTCAGTATGGTTTTGCTTTCGATGAAGAGCATCAAGAAGATGATACGGAAGTGACGCGCAATGGTGTGACTTTGGTTGTTGACCCATTAAGTTTTCAGTATTTAGTTGGGTCTCAGGTGGATTACAAAGAAAACCTTGAGGGGTCGCGGTTTGTCGTGCAAAACCCTAATGCCACATCAACTTGTGGTTGTGGTGCCAGCTTTAGTATTTAGCCTTACCGTTTAAATTAAAGTACTCAACCCTTTGTGTGTTAGCGCATACAGAGGGTTTTTTTATGCTTTTACGTTGAGTCTATTCTGGGTAAGTATTCTTTCTTCTTCGCTAATGGCGTTAGTGCTAATGAGGTTGTAGTGCCCTACAAATACAAGGCCAATGTTGATATCACCAAGAACGACGGGTGTTAAGCGGTTATTTCTTATTCTCCAAACTCTCAGTCCGGCCAGATGAGGTGTTTGCTTATTCTGGTTGAGATGTTGAAGCACCGACAATTGGTCGGGTTCGCCATCTTGATCAATTAGTAGGCGGTAGTGAGTAACTTGTTGATTAAGAAAATCAGGTGGGTACGGGGTGCGTAAAACGGGTAATGGATTTTCTTTTGCCAGGGATTGAAAAAACGGCGGGTGTTTAGGTGAACCGTTGTGCGTGGACAGCGACAATGTCATATCAACCGGAAGCCCAAAGGCGGGTTTGACAGGGATATAAAACAAAACCTGTTTTGTCGGAAGAGGGTGTTGTATCTCGGATGTTGTATAGTCAGAGCGTTTTTTTGTCGTGTTGTTGGCAGTGGGAGGAACTTGTAAAGAGATCTGCCATGTTCTCTTTTCCGTATCCAGTTCTTCTGGAGACTGTAAAAGTAAGTTAGTTTGATAAATGTAACTAAGAGCGTGCTCTATTATATTGGCAAAGATACTGCTCGACGCGGTGAGCGAATTTTTATCATCGCTGCTGATAAAAACTTCTTTTACCTCATGGGCGGCGGGACTGAGATCAACCGAGTCATGTGAATAGGACGTGGGGCGCTGTTTTTGCCTTAATAAATGCCTTTTTTCATTTGGCAGTGTATTGGTTCGAGTGAGTGCCTCAATAAACAGCATAACGAAACTCCTAGTCTAGAAGTTCATGGTATCGGCTGTTTTGCTAAAGAGTTTAGAGATAGTCTGTTTAAGGAAAAAGACTATCTCTTAATGTGGATTTAGCGCATTAAAGGGAGGTTAGCGCAGTAAGTTAGAAAGTTTTGGGTTTGGTTTAAGCGCTGCTCGATAAAAAAGCGCCACTTTACCAATGGTCTGAACGGTCTCGCATTTCATGATTTTGCTGATTTCAGCAATTAGGGCATTACGCGTTTCTCGATCTGCGATGCTAATACGAACTTTGATCAGTTCATGATCTTCGAGCGCACGATCGACTTCGGTTAAGACGGTTTCCGTTAAACCGTTGCCCGCAATCATAACCACTGGGTTAAGTGAGTGGCCGATTAGACGATATTGCTTTTTTTGGGCGTTTGTAAGACTCATAGTAAAATTTTCTCATATTAGTTGACCCTCTTTATTGGAGGCTGAAGAGGTTAAAGGATATTATAGCGGAATATAGACTGATTTAGGTATGATGAAAACGTGGCAAGATCAAAAAGTAGTAATAATTGGATGAAGGAACATTTTGATGATCCGTATGTCAAAAAATCGCAACAGGACGGCTATCGCTCTAGAGCGAGCTACAAACTGCTTGAGATAAATGACAAGGACAAATTATTTCGTCCTGCTATGCGTGTTGTCGATCTTGGTGCAGCCCCTGGCGGCTGGTCACAGGTTGCAGCAAAGCTGGTAGGAGATAATGGAACTGTTGTTGCGTCGGATATATTGGAAATGGCGCCATTGCCTGGTGTGCGTTTTGTTCAGGGTGACTTTACTGAGCATGAGGTATACGAAGCGATTTTGGCTGAGATTGGTGATCAAAAAGCCGATCTTGTAATTTCAGATATGGCCCCCAATATGAGTGGTAACAGCTCTGCTGATCAGCCCCAAGCTATGTATCTTGTAGAGCTTGCTTTGGATATGGCAACTCAAGTGTTGCGCCCAGGTGGGAATTTTTTGGTGAAAGTGTTTCAGGGGGAGGGGTTTGAAGAGTACCTTAAAACCATGAGAGCGCAATTTGATGCTGTCATAACACGAAAACCAGATGCGTCGCGAGCGAGAAGTCGCGAAGTTTACTTGCTAGGAAGACAATATAAAGGTTAATTATCCATGTTCTGGTATGATTGCCAGAGGCATTAACAATAACCGTTTAGAGGTGTGCTCTTGAACGATATGATGAAAAATATACTGTTGTGGTTGGTGATTGCTGCTGTGCTACTAACAGTTTTTAACAACTTTAATACAACGCCCGACACGAATCGGATTTCCTACTCTGAGTTTGTTAAAGAGGTGCAAGAAGGCCGTGTGGCAAAGGTTATCGTTGATGGCTACACCATTAGCGGTAGTCGTACCAATGGTGCGGCGTTTGACACAGTAAGACCAGCTGCTTCAGATCCAAAAATTATGGATGATCTGTTAAGCAATAATGTCGTAGTTGAAGGGCGCATGCCTGACCAGCAAAGCATATGGACGCAGCTCTTGTTAGCCAGTTTCCCGATTTTGCTTATTTTGGCTATTTTTGTGTTTTTCATGCGTCAAATGCAAGGGGGCGCCGGCGGTAAAGGCGGTCCTATGTCCTTTGGTAAGTCCAAGGCACGCTTATTACCGGAAGATCAGATTAAAACGACTTTTGCTGATGTGGCGGGTTGTGATGAGGCAAAAGAAGATACTAGTGAGCTAGTAGACTTCTTACGTGAGCCAAGCAAGTTTCAGCGTCTTGGTGGAAAGATTCCTCGTGGTATCTTGATGTGCGGACCTCCAGGAACAGGTAAAACCTTGCTTGCTAAGGCGATTGCTGGTGAAGCTAAAGTGCCTTTCTTTACTATTTCCGGTTCTGATTTCGTTGAGATGTTTGTAGGTGTTGGTGCATCTCGTGTTCGTGACATGTTTGAGCAAGCGAAAAAACACGCACCTTGCATTATCTTTATCGATGAGATTGATGCGGTTGGTCGTAATCGTGGCTCCGGTATGGGCGGCGGTAACGACGAACGTGAGCAAACATTAAACCAGTTGTTGGTTGAAATGGATGGTTTTGAGGGTAACGAAGGCATTATCGTTATCGCGGCGACTAACCGTCCTGATGTGTTAGACCCAGCTTTGTTGCGTCCTGGCCGTTTTGACCGTCAAGTGCAAGTAGGTTTGCCTGACATTCGTGGTCGTGAGCAGATTTTGAAGGTGCATTTACGTAAAGTGCCTTGCGATGATGATGTTGAGCCAAAAAATATTGCCCGTGGTACGCCTGGTTTTTCTGGTGCTGACTTGGCGAACTTGGTAAACGAGGCTGCTTTGTTCGCTGCCCGTTCCAACCGTCGTCTTGTTAACATGGAGCAGCTTGAGCTGGCAAAAGATAAAATTCTCATGGGTGCTGAACGCAAAACCA
This sequence comes from uncultured Maribrevibacterium sp., assembly GCA_964494965.1. GTDB lineage: Bacteria > Pseudomonadota > Gammaproteobacteria > Pseudomonadales > Marinomonadaceae > Marinomonas. The sequence continues at coordinate 22,744 of CAZBUC010000002.1, read as the reverse complement.
TGGTGATGAGTGACAGGGAAAAGTTGAATACGGCTTATCATGAAGCGGGTCATACCATTATTGGTTATTTGATGCCAGAACATGATCCTGTTTACAAGGTGTCGATTATTCCTCGTGGTCGCGCTTTAGGTGTCACCATGTACTTGCCAGAAGAAGACAAATATAGCATCAGTAAGCGCGGACTTGAGAGCCAAGTGTGTAGTCTTTATGGTGGTCGTATTGCTGAAGAAATGATTCATGGTTTTGATGGCGTTTCCACGGGTGCCTCTAACGATATCGAACGTGCAACAAGCATTGCTCGAAATATGGTTACCAAATGGGGATTGTCTGAAAAATTAGGTCCATTTGCTTACGAAGAAGATGATCACAGTGGCAGCTACATCACCGGTCCTACAGGTAGCAAGGCAAACTATTTCTCGCCTGAGACAGGTAAGGTAATAGACGCTGAGGTGCAGGATATTATTAGTCGTTGTTACGAAAAAGCGACCAAAATCTTAGTCGATAACCGTGCTAAATTAGATGTTATGGCGGAAGCCTTGGTCCAATATGAAACAATTGATGCCAAGCAAATCAAAGAAATAATGGATGGTAATAAGCCTTCACCTCCAGATGGGTGGACTGATCCAGGTGCTAAGTCAAAAGACGATGATGCTGTTCAGAAGTCGTCTTCTGAGGGTGACGCTGTCAATAAAGACGGTGCGTCCACAGGAGACAGTGACGACGTTCCAGGGCAGGCGTCACCTAAGCCTGCAAGCGAATAGTAAAATGATTGTTCGTTATTAGAGTGGTTATTGCATGTCATTAATGCCATTTGGGGACAAGTCGTTAGACTTGTCCCTTCCTCATGTAATGGGAATACTTAATGTCACACCAGATTCATTTTCTGATGGTGGGGCGTTTGACTCGCTAGATGCTGCGCTTCGTCAAGCTGAAAAAATGCTTGATGAAGGTGCCAGCATTATTGATGTGGGAGGGGAATCAACGCGCCCCGGTGCTGCCCCTGTCACGGTCCAACAAGAGCTTGATCGCGTTATGCCAGTAATTGAGGCAATTAAACAGCGTATTGATGTGATTGTGTCGGTGGATACCAGTACACCTGATGTTATGGTTGGAGCGGCTTCTTTGGGGGCGGGTTTGATCAATGATGTGCGTGCTCTCGAGCGTGACGGCGCTTTAACTGCGGCGGCTCACACGGGGCTGCCCGTATGTCTGATGCACATGAAAGGCTCCCCACAAACCATGCAAAATCAACCAGATTATGTTTCCGTTGTGGATGAGGTTGTCGACTATCTTACCCATCGAGTTGTGGCGTGTCGTAATGCTGGTATCGATCAGTCGCGGATTATTTTAGACCCTGGTATTGGGTTTGGTAAAACGCTGTCGCATAATCTATTACTGTTGCAAAAAACACATATTTTGAAGCAGCTGGGTTTTGAGGTGTTGATTGGTCTTTCGCGAAAAACCATGATCGCAGAGGTGTTGAATTTGCCAGTTGAAGAGCGTTTGTTTGGATCAATGGGGGCGAATGCTTCTGCTTTTTCAAGAGGGGCGCGTATTTTTAGAGTTCATGATGTTAGGCCGCACGTCGAGATGCTGGCGCTGATGTCTCGTATTGAGAGAGAAAGTTAATGCGCAAATATTTTGGTACAGATGGAATACGAGGGAAAGTGGGCACGGCGCCGATAACACCTGAGTTTATGCTGAAGTTAGGGTGGGCCGCGGGTCAAGTCTTTAAGGAAAATGATAAGAAAATTCTCATCGGTAAAGATACGCGCATTTCTGGTTACATGTTTGAATCGGCACTTGAGTCTGGAATTGTCGCAGCAGGGGCGGATGTTCGTTTAGTGGGGCCAATGCCAACGCCGGCGATTGCTTATTTGACGCGTACTTTTCGTGCCAGTGCAGGCATAGTGATCAGTGCGTCTCATAATCCTTACACTGACAATGGTATTAAGTTTTTTTCTGCGCAAGGTGGAAAGATATCGGACGAAGTTGAAGAACAGATCGAATACTATCTTGAGCAGCCGATGGAAGTGGTCGAATCTAGCCTAATTGGCCGTGCTAAACGAATTGATGATGCGGCAGGGCGATACATCGAGTATTGCAAAGGAACCTTTCCTATTGGGTTGCAGTTAAGCGGTTTGAAAATAGTCGTCGATTGTGCAGATGGCGCTACTTATCATGTCGCTCCAAGAGTGTTTTCTGAGCTAGGTGCTGAGGTGATTGCCGTTGGTGTGAATCCGGATGGTTTAAACATTAATGAATACAGTGGTGCGACTAAGCCGGAATTATTGAGAAAAAACGTTTTGGCCGAAGAGGCAGACTTAGGTATCGCGCTTGACGGTGATGGAGATCGTTTGATTCTGGTTGATCGTCATGGCGTTGTGCGTGACGGTGACGATATTCTTTTCATCATTGCTAATCATTTAATGCGTACTGGGCGTTTTAGTGGTGGCGTGGTGGGGACCTTGATGAGTAATTTTGGCCTTGAGTTGGCGTTTTCTGAAACGGGGATTGGCTTTAGTCGAGCCGCAGTTGGGGATCGCTATGTAAACGAGAAGCTTGTTCATCATGGTTGGGTGTTGGGTGGTGAGCCGTCTGGCCACATCGTTTGTCGTTCCATTACCACAACGGGTGATGGAATTATTGCTGCACTACAAGTTTTAAGAGCAATGGTTGAAGAGGGGAAAGCCCTTGATGAGTTATTGGTTGGCTTGGTTAAATTCCCGCAAAAACTGAAAAATATTCGTGTTGCCAAACGTTTTGTGCCGAATGAAGAACCTGCTCTGCAAAAAGCCATTGCCGTGGCAAATGAGCGATTAAATGGTTTGGGTCGGGTTTTGCTAAGGGCATCAGGTACAGAGCCGCTAATACGAGTGATGGTTGAAGGTCGAGATGACGCGACAGTCAATGAGCTTGTTGATTATTTGGTTGACGAGGTTAAATCTGTTGTTGCGGCCAAGGTGGCAAACGATACGGCAGGCCAAGTGTAAAAATTATGGGTCTGGTGTGAATAAATACTTGAAACAAATCGAGGCTTTCCATAGAATGGGCGCCTCGAATTTAGGGGTTAGAATATGATTCGTCAAAAGATTGTTGCTGGTAACTGGAAAATGAACGGTTCAAAAGAATCGATTTCGTTGTTAGTTAATGGCTTGCTTAAGATGGAAAGTTCTAGCGCCCAGGTAGTTGTTACTCCAGCTTTTCCTTATTTGTCACAAGTGAGTGAAATGCTGTCTGGGTCGCATATTGTTTTAGCGGCTCAGAATGCCAGTGATCAGTCAAAAGGCGCCTTCACTGGCGAGGTGTCAACCTCTATGCTGAATGACTTTGGTGTTACGTATGTGCTAGCGGGTCATTCAGAGCGTCGTTCGTTATACGGTGAATCAGACGAAACAGTCGCACTCAAAGTAAAAGCGATTTTGGCAGAGGGACTGATTCCTATGCTTTGTGTCGGTGAAACTCTGGAAGAGCGCGAGTCTGATAAAACACTTGAAGTGTGTGAGCGTCAATTAAACGCTGTTATTAAGCTTGTTGGTATTGATGCGTTTGAAAATATCGTCATTGCTTATGAGCCTGTTTGGGCTATTGGTACAGGTGTTTCTGCAAGTGCAGAGCAAGCTCAAGACGTTCATGAATCTATAAGAAAATATTTGTCGACATTTTCTGTGTCTGTTGCTCAACAATCGCAGATACTCTATGGAGGCAGTGTGAAAGCATCAAGTAGTCAGGCGTTATTTGCGATGCCTGATATAGATGGTGCCTTAGTTGGCGGTGCCTCTCTAGATGCAGATGAATTTATCGCAATAATTAAGGCGGCAGGTTAATTAATGGAATCACTAATTTTAGTTTTGCACGTTCTAGCGGCAATATTGATCATTGCGTTAGTTTTATTGCAGCAAGGTAAAGGTGCTGATGCTGGTGCTGCCTTCGGTGGTGGTGCGTCACAGACTGTTTTTGGTAGTCAGGGTGGCGGTAGTTTTTTCGGTAAATTGACGGCTTTGTTTGCATTGATATTTTTTCTTACTAGTTTTGGTTTGGCTTTTTATGCTAGCGAAAAAGCGAAGAATGTATCAGGTTCTCTTGATTTCGTTCCTTCAGCGCCTCAAGTTGAAGAAATGGTTGAGCTGCCAGAGTTGGGTAATACAAGTAAGTCGTCTTCAGCTTCAGATATACCGACAGTAGAATAAGTTACCACGTCGTCTTCTGTGCTGTTGTGCACAAAGATGAAGTAATAGAGTTTTTTTATAAAGAAAAGTTTTGCGGAT
>CAZBUC010000002.1:13368-18466 GCA_964494965.1 uncultured Maribrevibacterium sp. | reverse complement strand
CAATCCCAATCTCTTATTGTAAAATTTTTTGTTTTATCAACATTTAAAACAAATAAATCTGTGTATTGGCGATATTACAAATAATTGTACCTTTGCGAAAATTTTTTGCGGATGTGGCGGAATTGGTAGACGCGCCACCTTGAGGGGGTGGTGAGCATCGCTCGTGGGGGTTCGAGTCCCCCCATCCGCACCAATATTGAATTAATATTCTACATTGTGTATCATGTACGAATATTGATTAAGGGTAGTCTGGTTTGTTGGGGAAAAATATTTTACTTTTTCTCGGTTTGCCTTATTAAGGTTGACGTAGCAGCTTGCTCTTGATGTTAGGTGTCAGATAAGCCTTCTTGGAAGGTCGTTCTCCTTGTTGCAGGGAGAATATTAAGAGCCCCTTTATGGGGTTTTTTGTTATCTGCGCTGTAATTGTTTCAAATAAAATGGGCCTTGAGCCCGTTTTTTGTTTCTGCGTTTTACAAAATGGGTTTTCGGAGAAAACGATTGTCAGCAAAATATACGATTTTAGAAGAGCTCATTCGACCCGTTGTTGAGGGTTTGGAGTTTGAGTTTTGGGGGATGGAGTACCTTTCCTTGGGGAAAGATTCTGTTCTTCGCATTTACATCGAAACAGACGCCGAGAAAGGCATTGATGTAGAAGATTGCGCGCGTGTTAGTCGTCAGGTCAGCTCTATTTTAGACGTTGAAGACCCTATCACGGGAGAATACAACCTAGAGGTATCATCGCCAGGTTTAGATCGTCCTTTATTCAGTTTGGCTCAGTATCAGGCCTATATTGGTTCTATTGTTTCATTGCGTTTGCGTGTTCCTTTTGATGGGCGTCGTAAGTTCAAGGGGCAACTAATGGGGATCGAAGGCGAAGATATTGTTATTCGCGTCGATCAAGAAGAATACCTCTTGCCAATTGATTTGATTGATAAGGCAAATGTTGTTCCACAATTTTAAAAATTAACTTTAAAGAGAGGCTAAAAGGATGAGCAAAGAGATTCTTTTGGTAGTAGAAGCGGTTTCCAACGAGAAAGATGTTCCGAAACAAGTGATTTTCGCAGCTGTTGAGCTTGCTTTAGCGAGTGCTGCCAAACGTCGTTTTGAAGAAGACGCATTAATTCGTGTATCCATCGATCAACGCACAGGTGATTATAAAACGTATCGCCAGTGGAATATTGTTGCTGATGAAGATTATTCTGCGCCAGCGTCTGAGTTGACTATTGATGACTCAGAAGAACAAAATCTTGGCCTGGGTATCGGTGAAATTTACGAGGAAGAGGTGGAGTCTGAAGCCTTTGGTCGTATTGCAGCGCAAACAGCGAAACAAGTGATTGTACAAAAAGTACGTGAAGCTGAACGTGCAAAAATGGTGGCTTTGTATACAGAAAAAGTTGGCAAACTTGTACATGGTCAAGTGAAAAAAGTCACCCGTGACAGCTTGATTATTGATTTAGGTGAGAACGCAGAAGCGTCATTGCCTAAAGATCAATTAATTGCTCGCGAAAGCTTCCGAATGAATGATCGTATTCGCGCCTTGTTGCTCGAAATTCGTGAAGACAGTCGTGGCGCTCAATTGATTTTGTCCCGTAATGCACCGGCCTTTATGATTGAGTTATTTCGTTTAGAAGTGCCGGAAATCTCTGAAGAAGTCATTGAAATCCGCGGTGCCGCTCGTGATCCAGGTTTGCGTGCTAAAATTGCTGTGAAGACCAATGATCGTCGCATTGACCCTATCGGTGCTTGCGTTGGTATGCGTGGCGCTCGTGTGCAGGCTGTTTCGAATGAAATGAACGGTGAGCGTGTAGACATAGTGCTTTGGGATGATAATCCAGCACAACTGGTCATTAATGCGATGGCGCCTGCGGAAGTCGATTCTATTGTCATTGATGAAGACGCTCATTCCATGGATGTGGCGGTGAAGAGCGATAATTTAGCTCAGGCAATTGGCCGTAACGGACAAAACGTTCGTTTAGCATCAACTTTAACCGGTTGGGCATTAAATGTCATGACCAGTGAAGACGCCCAAGCGAAGCAACAAGAAGAATCACAGAAGCTGATTGATTTGTTTGTTTCTGGTCTCGACATTGATGATGATTTGGCTATCCAGATGGTGGATGAAGGCTTCACTTCGTTAGAAGAAGTGGCTTATATCCCGATGGAAGAGATGCTAGAAATTGATGGTTTTGATGAAGATTTGGTAAACGAGTTACGTTCACGAGCCAAAGAGGCGCTTTTAAATCGCGCGCTACAAGCTGAAGAAAAGTTAGATGACGCTAAACCCGCCGCCGATTTGTTAGCGATGGCAGGAATGGATAATCATCTTGCTTTAGTGCTTGCTTCTATGGGGGTAGTTACTATGGAAGATTTGGCTGAGCAGTCAGTTGATGAGTTGCTTGACGTTGAAGGCATGACAGAAGAGCGTGCTGCTAGCCTCATCTTGACAGCTCGTGCGCCTTGGTTTGCTGAATCTGAATAAAATCTGAGTACATAAGGGGGAACTTAATGACAGTTCAAACCGTAAAGATACTATCCGAGCTGGTGAATACACCAGTCGAGAAGCTGCTGACTCAGATGAAAGATGCTGGCCTGCCTCAAACGAGTGCATCGCAAGAAGTTTCTGACGTCGAAAAGCAAAAATTATTGGATTATTTGAAGCGCCTGCATGGCGAAGGAAGTGACACAAGTCAGCGTATTACTTTACAACGCAAAACAACCAGTACAATATCTCGCGATGGCGGCAAGGCCGTAAACGTTGCAGTGAAGAAAAAGCGTACTTACGTTAAGCGTGATGAAGTGAGCAGCGAATCACAACAGCAAGAAGAGTTATTAGCTCAGCAACGTCTTGCAGAAGAAGAAGCGCGTTTAGCGGCAGAAGAGCAAGCGCGTCTAGAAGCTGAACGCAAAGCAGAAGAAGAGAAGGTGGCTAAAGCAAAAGCTGAAGCCGAAGAAAAAGCGCGTCGTGACGCAGCGGCTAATGCCGCAAAAGCGGATGTTGGCGCGGTCAATGAAACGGAGCAGTATGTTTCCGGTATAGGAGCGGCAGAACCCGTGGAATCACCGAAGCCAAAAGCGGCAAAAAAAGTATCTCAACCAGCAGTGGACAACAAAAAGCCATCATCAGCGCCAAAAGGCAAGAAAAGTCCACCACGATACGAGAGCGATAAAGACAAGCCTCGTGGTCGTGTTAATCCAGATAATAAACGTACCTCTCGCGTCAATGTCAACGACGAAGACGAGTTTACCCGTCGTGGTAAGTTAGGGCGTAAAGGTAAGAAACCCGCTAAACAAGAGCACGGTTTTCAAAAACCCACCGCTAAAATGATCCATGAAGTTCTGCTTCCAGAAAGTATTACGGTGGCAGATCTTGCGGAAAGAATGGCGGTTAAAGGCGCAGAAGTCATCAAAGTGATGTTTAAGATGGGCGCAATGGCGACCATTAACCAGACGATTGATCGTGATACGGCCACCTTGATTGTTGAAGAGATGGGTCATACGGTGAAGCTTTATGACGAAAATGCCGTCGAAAACGACATGATTGAAGCGATCGATTACGAAGGCGAGGCCATTAAACGTGCGCCTGTTGTCACTGTAATGGGTCACGTAGATCACGGTAAAACATCGTTACTAGATTTTATTCGTACGACTCGTGTTGCAGATGGTGAGTCTGGTGGTATTACGCAGCACATTGGTGCCTACCATGTTGAAACGCCACAAGGCATGATCAGTTTCCTAGATACACCAGGACACGCAGCATTTACATCGATGCGTGCTCGTGGTGCTAAAGCCACAGATGTGGTTATCTTGGTTTGTGCTGCAGATGATGGTGTTATGCCACAAACGATTGAGGCGATTCAGCATTCTCGTGCTGCAGGTGTACCAATGGTTGTTGCTATCACCAAAATTGATAAAGATGGCGCCGATATTGATCGTGTTAAAAACGAGTTGGTAGCACAAGAAGTGGTACCAGAAGAATGGGGCGGTGACGTTCAATTCGTTGGTGTATCGGCTAAGTCTGGTGAAGGCATTGATGCTTTACTTGAAGCGGTCTTGTTGCAAGCTGAAGTACTTGAGTTGACAGCGGTTCCTAGCTCGCCAGGTAAAGGCGTGGTGGTTGAATCACGCCTTGATCGTGGTCGTGGTCCTGTTGCAACTTTACTCGTGCAAAATGGTACTTTGCGCAAAGGCGACATCGTATTAGCTGGTTTGCAGATGGGCCGAGTTCGTGCATTGCTTGATGAAAATGGTAAGGCGATTACTGAAGCTGGTCCTTCTATTCCAGTAGAGATTTTAGGTCTTGATGGCACACCGGAAGCGGGTGAAGAGTTCATTGTTGTTGCAGACGAGCGTAAAGCGCGTGAAGTGGCTAATTTCCGTCAAGGTAAATACCGTGAAGTACGCTTTGCTCGTCAGCACACCGCTAAATTGGAGAATTTATTCTCTGAAATGGGTAAAGACGAAGTTCGTACACTTAATGTGGTTCTGAAAGCAGACGTTCGTGGTTCTCTTGAAGCACTGATTAAGTCTTTGACTGACATGAACACAGATGAAGTTCAGGTGAACATAGTATCAAGCGGTGTCGGTGGTATTACAGAAACGGATGCAACTTTGGCGCTCGCGTCTGACGCGGTTATCTTTGGTTTCAATGTTCGTGCGGACAGCTCTGCGAAACAGTTTATTGAGCGTGAAAGTATCGATCTTCGTTACTACAGCATTATTTATAACATCATCGATGATGTGAAATCTGCCTTGTCTGGTATGTTGTCACCGGATCTGCGTGAAGACATTAAAGGTACCGCTGAGGTTCGTGATGTGTTCCGTTCTCCTAAGTTCGGTCTAATTGCTGGTTGTATGGTGGTTGAAGGAACGGTATACCGTAATAAGCAAATCCGCGTTTTACGTGATGATGTGGTTATTTATGAAGGTGAACTTGAGTCTCTACGTCGTTTCAAAGATGTTGTGAACGAAGTGAGCCGCGGTATGGAATGTGGTATCGGTGTGAAAAACTACAACGATGTCAAAGTAGGCGATAAGATCGAGGTTTTTGAAACCGTCGAAGTAGCGCGTACACTTTAATAGGACAAGATCATGGCAGGCG
>CAZBUC010000002.1:0-13358 GCA_964494965.1 uncultured Maribrevibacterium sp. | reverse complement strand
ACCAGCTCCAAAAGGAGCTGGCGTCCTTGATCCAATTTGAAGTAAAAGACCCGCGTTTAGGGTTGGTTACTGTCAACGAAGTACGTGTAGCAAAAGATTTGGGTTACGCAGATATCTATTACACTGTCCTTGGCAAAGATGATCAGCCAGAAATCATTGCTGAAAATCAAGCGGCTTTAGACAGTGCAAAAGGATTTTTACGTCGCCGTTTAGCACAAGAAGTGAAGCTTCGCGTCATGCCGCATTTGCGTTTTCATTATGACCAAAGTGTCGTTAATGGTTCACGAATGTCGGCTCTGATTGACGAAGTGATTCGCGATGACGAAGCAAAAAGCGCGAACGAAGACGAAAAATAGGTTGGTATGTCTAAGACAAAGTGGCGACCAGTCGATGGTATCGTGTTACTGGATAAACCCATTGGGCTGAGCTCAAACCAAGCGTTACAGCGTGTTAGGCGTCTGTTTCGTGCGGCCAAAGCAGGCCACACTGGGGCGCTTGACCCCTTGGCGACAGGTATGTTGCCATTGTGTTTGGGTGAGGCGACCAAGTTTTCTCAGTTTCTGTTGGATGCAGATAAGCGATACATTACCTGTATTCAACTGGGCAAGAGAACGACCACAGGTGACAGAGAAGGAGATGTCTTAACTGACCTGCCTGTTCCTGAACTGACGGATGAGGCGTTAGAGTCTGTATTGAATCGTTTTCGTGGCGAGATCGAGCAAATCCCTCCGATGTATTCAGCGTTGAAGCACGAAGGCAAACCTTTATACGAGTATGCGCGTCAAGGCATTGTGATTGAAAGAAAGCGTCGTCAAGTGACCATTGCCGATTTAACGCTTGTTTCAAGAACTGCAGACACCTTAACGCTCGACATACGTTGTTCAAAAGGCACTTATATTCGCACCATTGGTGAAGATATCGGTGAAGCGCTAGGGTGTGGTGCACATTTGCATTCGCTGCATCGAGTATCAACAGCAGGGTATTCAGCTGAAAATATGTTGACGCTAGAAGTGTTTGAAAAAATCGCCGAGCAGGGCGAAGATGCACTAGACGCCTTACTTTTGCCAATGGATACGGCTGTAGAGCATCTTGATAAAGTCTTCTTTTCACCAGAACAAACCAAAGACATGATGTTTGGGCGCAGTGTTCCTAACGAGACTTCGTTAATGGACGGCAGTTTGGTTAGACTGTATGACCAGATGACACAGCGTTTCTTGGGATTAGGGATTCTAAAAGAGTCTATTATTCGACCCCACAGGCTCGTAAATACCAGTGAGTTAGTTAATATTTAATGTTATACTGACCCACATAGGATGACTGAAAATATGCTCGGCTATCCTTTATTTTTAATAGCATATTAATTTGGAGATTAAGATTATGGCATTGTCTGCAGAATCAAAAGCAGCGTTGGTAAAAGAGTTTCAAGTAGCGGAAGGCGACACTGGTTCTCCTGAAGTTCAAGTAGCATTGTTGACTAAGAATATCGAAGGTCTTCAAGATCACTTTAAAGCTCATATCCATGACCACCATTCTCGTCGCGGTTTGATCCGCATGGTAAACCAGCGTCGTAAGCTGTTGGATTATCTTAAGCGTAAAGATGCAGCTCGTTACACTAGTTTGATCAAGAAACTAGGTCTGCGTCGCTAAGACTGAGAAAGGGCCATAAGTTAACTTATGGCCCTTTTTTTATAAGACTCCCAAGGGACAGCCTGTACTTCATATGTGCTTTTATTTTTTGCCCAAATCCTAAAAAGGGTAAAAAGCAGAGAGTCCATATGAGTACTGGCTTAAAAAGATGGTCTTTGGGAGAAGCAATTTTTTTAATGAAAAGGAATACGTGTGAGTATTACGACAAAAACTTTCCAGTTCGGTAATGATACCGTAACGCTAGAAACAGGCCGCATAGCGCGTCAAGCTACCGGTGCGGTTCTTTGTACAATTGGTGATGCACAAGTACTTGCTACTGTTGTAGGTGCGAAATCTGCCAAAGCTGGCCAAGACTTTTTCCCATTGTCTGTTCATTATCAAGAGCGTGCTTACGCGGTTGGTAAAATCCCAGGTGGTTTCCTAAAACGTGAAGGTCGTCCTTCTGAAAAAGAAACACTGACTTCTCGTTTGATTGACCGCCCAATTCGTCCATTGTTTCCTAAAGGATTCATGAACGAAGTTCAAGTGGTTTGTACGGTGATGTCTACTAACACTAATCTAGATGCTGATATTGCCGCTATGTTGGCAACGTCTGCAGCATTGACGATTTCTGGCATTCCATTCAATGGCCCTATCGGTGCGGCTCGTGTTGGTTTTAACGACGAGTCTGGTTACGTTTTAAATCCAAGCTACGCTGATCTAGATGGTTCTTTGCTAGACATGGTGGTAGCGGGCACGAAAGACGCCGTGTTGATGGTTGAATCTGAAGCACAAGAACTGACCGAAGATGAAATGCTAGGTGCGGTTCTTTATGCCCACAAAGAAATGCAAGTGGCTATTTCTGCTATTACTGAATTCGCAGCAGAGTGCGCTAAGCCACGTTGGGATTGGGTTGCTGAAACCGCCAATGTTTCTCTAACGGATGCACTTCAGTCTGGCTACGCCGCTCAAATCGAAGAAGCTTACGGTATCAGCGAAAAAATGGCTCGTTACGCCCAACTAGGTGTGGTGCGTGATGCGGCTGTTGCTGCGCTGGTTACTGAGGAGGGTGAATTCTCTGAAGCGGATGTGACTGGTGCGTTTGCTAAATTAGAAAAACGTATCGTTCGTCGTCGTGTTATCGATGGCCAACCTCGCATCGATGGTCGTGACAACAAAACTGTTCGTCCAATCAATGTTGAAGTCGGTCTACTAAGTAAAACACACGGTTCTGCTTTGTTTACACGTGGTGAAACCCAGGCAATTGCAACTTGTACACTAGGTACGAGCCGTGATGCACAAATGTCTGATGGCTTGACAGGCGAAAGCAAAGACAGCTTCATGCTTCATTATAACTTCCCTCCTTACTCTGTCGGTGAGTGTGGTCGTATGGGTGGCGTGGGTCGTCGTGAAATTGGTCACGGTCGTTTGGCTCGTCGTGGTGTGCAAGCGGTATTACCTTCTGAAGATGAATTCCCATACACGATTCGTATCGTGTCTGAGATCACTGAATCTAATGGTTCAAGCTCTATGGCGTCTGTCTGTGGTGCATCCTTGGCAATGATGGATGCGGGTGTTCCTCTAAAAGCACCCGTTGCGGGTATCGCAATGGGTCTTATTAAAGAAGACGATGGCTTTGCTGTATTAACCGATATCTTGGGTGACGAAGATCACCTTGGTGATATGGACTTTAAAGTAGCGGGTACTGCAGAAGGTATTACGGCGCTTCAAATGGACATCAAAATTGAAGGCATCAACGAAGAAATTATGGATATCGCCTTGAGCCAAGCGCTTGAAGCTCGTACTCATATCCTTCGTGAAATGGCAAAAGTGATTGGTTACGCTCGTCCAGAAGTGTCTCCAAATGCGCCTTCTATGGCGACGATCAAAATTGATCCAGAGAAAATTCGTGACGTTATTGGTAAAGGTGGTGCAACAATTCGCTCTATCACTGAGCAAACTGGCGCGTCTATCGATCTAGACGACGATGGTACTGTGCGTATTTATGCCGCTGATAAAGCGTCTTCTGACGCGGCTTTGTTGAAGATTCATGAAATCACAGCAGAAGCGGAAGTTGACAAGCTTTACAAAGGTAAAGTGGTTCGCTTAGCCGAGTTTGGTGCATTCGTGAATATCTTACCTGGTAAGGACGGTCTAGTGCACATCTCTCAAATTGCTGAAGAGCGCATTCGTGCGGTTACTGACTTCTTATCTGAAGGCCAAGACGTCATTGTTAAAGTATTGGATGTGGATGCGCGTGGCCGTATCAAGTTATCCATGAAAGACGTGACTGAAGAAGAAAAAGCCGCTTATACTGAGTAATATCGGTTATAGATGGTGATAAAAAAGGTGCTAATTTTTAGCACCTTTTTTTGTTTTTGATCTGTTGAATGAACTAAAATAAAGTCACTATATATTGATGTATTTGACTGTTTGCTTTGCATAACCTTTAAAAGGAAAAAGAAGATGATAATCAAAGTTGCGAGTGTATTAGTCGCTGGTTTGGTGTTGGCAGCGTGTAGTAAAGACGTTGTAAATACGCCTGTTGCAGCGATTCCCGACTGCGTGTTTGCAGATGGTTCTAATCAGGCCGCCCCAGATTGGGTATGTGGTGCCCCTGTCGAAGGCGTGGCTCTATCAGCAGTAGGTTACAGTGAGAAATCGGCAGCAGGACCTAATTATATGAAGCAAATGGCGGCTACGGCAGCCCGCGTCGAGTTGGCCCAAGTGCTTAGCGTGGATTTGCAAAATATGGTGAAGCAGTATGTTGAAACCACAGGGGCAGGTGATGCAGAAACAGTCGATCGTGTTAACAGTGTCGTGACAAGACAGGTGACAGAGCAAAAATTAATTGGCTCTAAAGTGGTTCGTCAGATGCCGACACCGTCTGGTGGTTTAGTTGTATTAGTGGGCTTGGATCCGGCTGAAGCTGAGGGTGTTGCGGAAAGTATCTTGCGTACTTCAATGAGAAATGAAGCGGCATTGTTTCAGAAATTGGAATCAGAAAAAAGTTTTGATGAATTGGCCTCAGAGATCGCTAAACGACGTATACAGTAAGGTGGTTACGCATCGTGTTACATAAGTACGTGGTTCGCGATGCGTGTTCAAACTATATAGTAGCGTTTTTCTGAAAGGCAGCGACTCAATGGGAATAAAAACGTATCTCTCAATGTTACTTTTGTTTAGTGTGGTTCTGTTAGGAGTCACTGGCTGTGATTCACGTTTTAACACAGAAGCCATTTTAACCAAATACGTGACGGATTTGAGTCGCTCTCAGTTTTTTTCGCTCTCTGCTGCTCCTGACCCTATTGTGCCAATCAGTTTACCGCCGTTGCATGATCGACAGCAGGCACTGACGCAGTTTGACATAGGCTTATTGGATTTTTTATCTTTGCAACAGTGTGATGTGGGCGCTGTCGCGGGTAGGAAAAACAGCATTTTAGGCAAAGTTATGCCTGATAGTCAGCGGTTTCTGTATGAGCTAGATATCATTCGTGCGATTGAGTCGTGTGACATTAAGAGTGACGCTTTGTCTGATGAGCTGCAGCTAGTTGCTAAAACAAAACAACTCGAGTTACCCAAAGCGTTCTCAAATGCGATTTTTAATGGTGCTGAGAGTAAGGCATTTTTTAGCCTATCTAATGGGTATTTGCCATTAGATTATTCAACGGCTCAGCAGCAGGATTTGCTGGATGCGTTAAGTCGTTTGGTGTTGATTGGTGAAACCTTACCAACATTGCCAACAGTGGATGGTGAGCAATTTGAAGAGGATTTAAAAACACTCATGACCAGCGAGTTTGCTGGAAAGTTGTTGTATTCTTTGGTGCAGATTACCTCAAATTTAAATGCCGTTGCTGACCAAGTTGGTTCCCTAGAAGGTGTCTGTGGTGACCCTCTTACCTATTTACAGCAGCAATTCAAAGTGAATTATGTCGACACGATTCAGCCTTATATGGGACGCATTAACGGTGCTGCCTATCAGGTCTTGCCTATGTTAAATAAACTGATCAGTTTGACGTCGCCCCACGGTGCCGCTATGTCTGCTTTTTTGGAGCAATTTTCTTTAACTGCCTACGACAGTGTGTGGGGAGAGTATCAACAAGCGTCCCAATGGCATGCTAAAAACTGGAGCAACTTGTTTTCAGAGTGCTCGGTAACGATCAGACCCTCTTAGATGCGTGTGTTTATTTGTTGCTCAAGACTGTCAATAACGTCATAGCGGTATGCGGCGCCTTCCGCCAACGGCTCGTGACTGAGTGCCTTTAATAACGCGATATTAGCCACTGGATTGCCACTGATTCCATGAGAGAAATGCATCGGTCGAGTGATGGCATGTGGCTGGTGATGACTGAGTTTATCTGGTGTATCTATAATAGAAGGACCAGGCTGATGAAACAGACTCATTAACAAGGCAAAGTGAGCGTTACCCGATACGGGTTGCCCGGCTCTACTGCCTTGAGTAACTTGCGTTTCTACAATGTCTCTTATGTTCATCTGAGTGCCTGTTGATTGGTTTACCTTCAACTTATCGGCATGAAGAGGTATTTCTTAATAGAAATCATCTATTTAACCATGATTTGCCAGTTGGCGAATGACGCTTATAGCCTTTATTTAAGTATTTGGTCTACGATTTACAAAGGTGTGTATTTGTGCGATCAAAATTTCTGCATTGTATGGCTCTCAGTGTTCAAGCATCGTACTATAATGTATTGAAAATCAACTATATGTGCTTTTTACCAAAAGTATTCCGCTTGGTTATAAAGTGGTAGGGCAGAGTGAATGCATGACATCGATGAACTGATCAATAATGTAAGACAAAATGAAGAGATTGCTCGCAAGTTCTTTGAAATTGAACGGTGTATTCTTTCAATTGGTCGTTGTGATCAGTTTGTTTCTACGCTTACAAAGGAAGTGCAAAAGCAGTTTAGCGTGCCTTATGTGTGGGTTAATCTGATTAACGAGGCGCCTTTATCGCATTTGGTTGAAAGTTTAGAACGTATGCCTGACCTGCGCGATCGTGTGCTTTTCACAAGGCGTCGAGCCATGATTGATATTATCAAATCCAGTACGAGAACAGTGTTAGTTAACACTAATTTAAGCTACTGCCGAGAAATTATACCGAGTGTCTATCGTGATGTTGTTTCTTCTGTTGCCATCTCGCCTTTAACCATTGATGGTGAATTGGTCGGTTTATTTTGTCAGGCAGATTCAGACAATACTCGATACGATGCCACTACAAAAGACACCTTTTTATTGGATCAATTGGCGATTAAAATTTCAATTTGCTTGAGCAATGTAACCGCGAGAGAAAAATTGGAATATTTAGCGACTCGTGATCCGCTTACTGGGTTACTGAATCGTCGTCAACTTGAGCTTATGTTAGATCGAGAGTTTGAACGGTCAAAACAGCAAGATCGAGATCTCACTGTTGTTTTTGTGGATTGCGATGCGTTTAAGTCTATCAATGACACATTGGGCCACAATTGTGGGGATGAAGTGTTAGAGTACATTGCTAAACGATTGCTCAAATACATTCATCGTCAAGGGTTAGCATTCCGTTTTGCGGGTGACGAATTTGTTTTTGTGATGCCGGGAAAGAGTTACCAACAGGCCATTGTGCTAGCTGAATCTATTCAAGAGTATCTTCAGTCTAATCCGTTAAGATACAAATCCAATCTTGTTCCTATTACCATCAGTTATGGTGGTGCGAGCGTGATGTCTGATGCCCCCAGTAACTATAAGAATCTGCTTAAGTTGGCTGACGAACGCTTGTATGACTATAAAAATAACCGTAAAAGATCTGTGCCGACAAAGGTGTTTAAGTTTTTAAACAGGTTAAGGTGATTTTGTAACTAAATTACATATGGCCTGCGTTTTTTTCATGTTACGGTGTTTTTTAACCTAAGTTTGTTGTAAAATTTCATAAAAATTTGATTAGGGTTCGTTTATGTCCCACGCTTTAATTGCCGATCTTGGCGGAACCAATGCGCGTTTTGCTTTGGTTCGCACTCATCATTTTGAGCCCTTCGAAGTTAGGGTTCTTCCTTGTAAAAATTATGACAGTTTCTTTGATGCTGCTGCCGATTATGTAGAAAATTGCAGTGTCGATCTAGAAAGTATCGATGCTGTCGTGCTGGCTATTGCAGGTCCTGTAAATCAAGACGTTATCCGTTTTTCTAATAACCCGTGGCATTTTACACGCGATGAAATCCAGTCGTATTTTGGTGAAAGCAAACCAGTCGCGTTGTTAAACGACTTTGATGCGGTGGGTTACAGTTTAGAGGTTTTGCCTAAAGACGATCTTGTCCCTGTTGGTGACAGTATTGCTGTGGATTCCAAAGCTCCGTCTTGGGTAGTGGGTGCTGGTACAGGTTTAGGTATTTCTTGTGTTGTGCCTCAGGATAACGGCCCAAACTTGGTGTTGCCTGGCGAAGGCGGTCATGTTGATCTTTCAGCCTGTAATGAGACAGAAGATTTTATATTGACCTTTTTGCGTTCACGTCACAAACGTGTTTCTGCAGAGCGCGTCCTGTCAGGCATGGGCTTAGAAAACATCTATGAGGCGATAGCGCATAGTCAAGGTATTCAAAAGCGTCTTACCGCCCCTGAGATTGGTGACGCGCTAAAGCGTGGTGATGACCCTATTGCGGACGCTACTTTGGAACAGTTTTTTGTGTTTTTGGGTCGTGTGATTGGCGATTTGGTGTTGTCGGTTGAATCTCGTGGTGGTGTGTATATTGCGGGTGGTATTGTTCCTCGTTATCTGAACGAAATCCATCAGAGTCAATTCCGTGCTGCGATGCAAGATAAAGGTCGTATGAAAGATTTTGTATCGCCAATTCCGACTTTTGTTGTTACGTCTGAATACCCTGGGCTGATGGGGTGCGCATGCTATGCGTCCTATCTTGTGTCTAAAGCCTAAACTGTTGGAGAAAGAATTTATGAAGGTCAGTTTAAAAGCCTGTGATGTTGTAATTTTTGGCGGTGTCGGTGATCTAGCAATGCGTAAGTTATTGCCAGCTTTGTACCACCTAGATATGGATGGCTTGCTTGCACCGACAACCCGAGTGGTTGGCGCGTCTCGTCGTGATATGTCTAACAAAGAATATCAAGATAAAGTCCGTGAGGCGCTCGATGAGTTTGTTCCTTCGAGTGTTGGAGATGAAAAAACATGGCCTCGTTTTAAAGAGAGATTGAGCTATGTTACGGTTGACGCTCAACAAGAGTCTGATTTTTCGCGTCTAAATGACCATAACATTGGTGGCGAAGACAGAGATGTTGTGTTCTATCTGGCCACGTCGCCTGACTTGTTCGGTTCTATCTGTTCATCATTGGCGGTTCATGGTTTGAATGCCCCTCGTATGCGGGTTGTGTTAGAAAAACCATTGGGTCGAGATTTGACATCCTCTCGTGCGATTAACGACGAGGTTATGAAAAACTTTACTGAGCAGCAAGCGTTTCGTATTGACCACTACCTTGGCAAAGAAACCGTTCAGAACCTGTTGGCGATTCGTTTTGGTAATACGCTTTTTGAGCCGTTATGGGACAGCGCTCACATCGACAATGTGCAAATCACAGTGTCGGAGACGGTGGGCGTAGAAGGGCGATGGGGATACTACGATAAAGCCGGTGCTATGCGTGACATGGTGCAAAACCACCTGATTCAGCTGTTATGTTTGGTTGCTATGGAGCCGCCAGGGCGTATGGATGCTGACTCAGTACGCGATGAAAAGATCAAGGTTCTCAAAGCGTTGCGCCCAATTACAGGGGCGAACGCTTATACTAAAACCGTTCGCGGCCAATATGCAAAAGGCATGATTAACGGCAAAGAGGTGATGGGGTACTTCGATGATGAAGACAGTAATCCAGACTCTAGAACCGAAACCTTTGTTGCTTTACGCGCTGACATTGATAACTGGCGTTGGGCTGGTGTGCCGTTTTATTTAAGAACAGGTAAGCGATTAGGTCAGCGTTACTCTGAAATCGTTATTCAATATAAAGCGGTACCCCATAGTATTTTCAGTGATGAGAGTAATCGCCAGCTACAAAGAAACCAGTTGATCATTCGCCTTCAGCCGGAAGAAAAAATTTCCTTGACCGTGATGAACAAGGTGCCCGGAGCCAGCGAGGGAATGAACCTCCAACCAGTTGACTTGAACTTAAGTTTGACAGAGGCGTTCAATAACAGACGCAGTCCAGAAGCTTATGAGCGTTTGCTGTTGGATGTAATGCGCAATGACGCTACCTTGTTTATGCGCTATGACGAAGTTGAGGCCGCTTGGAAATGGGTAGACGGTATTATGTCTGCTTGGAGTCAAACCAGTGAGCGCCCTAAAGAATATGCGTCAGGGTCCTGGGGGCCAGCTGCATCTATGGCGTTGCCGATTAAAGATGGCCGTAACTGGCATGACTACTAAGCGTTAATAAAACGCCCTAATAAAAGGAAAATAGAATGACGATTTCTTATACGGCTGAACAAGTCATGACAGCGACCCCGGTTGTGCCCGTGATTGTTGTGGATAACGTGGAGCAAGCGGTTGCTTTAGGTAAAGCCCTGGTTGCTGGTGGTGTGCCTGTCTTAGAGGTTACTTTACGTACTCCTGCGGCATTGGCGGCGATTACCGCGCTTCGTAAAGAGGTGCCTGAGGCCATTGTTGGTGCTGGTACTGTGTGCTCGCGCGCGCAATATATTCAAGCGATAGAGGCCGGCTCTCAATTTATTATTAGCCCAGGAATGACGCCAGATCTTCTGGCGGTGGGGAAAGAATACGATGTGCCATATTTGCCCGCGGTAGCGACTATTTCAGACATCTTGTTGGGAATGGAGCACGGTTATGATCGCTTTAAGTTTTTCCCAGCGGAAGTAAATGGTGGAGTGAAAGCGTTGAAAGCGTTTGGCGGTCCACTACCACAGATTAAATTCTGCCCAACGGGTGGTATTGGTGCGGATAATTTCCGAGAATACTTAGCGTTACCCAACGTGCTTTGTGTTGGGGGATCTTGGATTGTGCCGGCTGACTTAGTTCGTGACGAGAAATGGGCTGAGATTACGGAACTGGCAAAATCGGTTGCCCGTTAACCAGTGATGGAATGTTATAAAAATGGGAAGTACGCAAGTACTTCCCATTTTTTTGTGTCGTAGTGCCATATCAGAGCGACATAAGTACTGTATCTTTTTTTATAGGTTCTCTTCGGCAAATTCAGCAAGTCGGCTTCTTTCTATGCCATTGACATGCATGATGCTGGCGTATTTAAACGACTTTGATTTCTCCACCAAATACGTTAGGCCAGAAGTTAGAGGTGTGATGTATTTATTGTCAATTTGGGCCAAATTGCCCAAGACAATGATTTTAGAGTTACTGCCCACACGGGTTACAATGGATTTTAGTTGAAACTGTGTGAGGCCTTGCGCTTCATCGATGATGATAAGGGCATTATTAAATGAGCGGCCACGCATAAAGTTTAAGGATTTAAACTGTATATTGGCTTTTTGTTTAACGTAATCAATACTGCTAAAAGAATGTTCGTCTGCTCCGTGAAGAATTTCTAGGTTATCGTCAAAAGCCGCCAGCCACGGTGCCATTTTTTCTTCCTCAGTGCCTGGTAAGAAACCGATATCTTCCGCCATAGGTGGGGTTGAACGAGCGACTATGATCTTGTTAAAGCGTTTTTCTTCCATAGTGACTTGCAGTCCATACGCTAGGGCGAGCAAGGTTTTTCCTGACCCCGCCGGGCCTGTCATGACCATGAGGTCAGAGTTTTCATGTCGTAATAAGTAAAACGCCATGGCCTGCTCAAGATTACGAGGCACAATGCCCCAGAAATTCTGATGCATCAGGTGTTGTTTGTTGATATCGAGTAGGAAGACGTGCTCTTCATCAATGTTAACAACAAAGCCAATAAAGTCCTCGTCGTCAACCACAAACATGTTCAGGTATATATTGTTTAAGTGGTGCTTGCTGATGACATGCACTGTATGGCGGCCATGGGCTTCGGTTTTAACGCTGTCGATGGTTGACCAAAAGCTGCCATCAAACTGCACATAGCCTTTACTCATTAAGTCTAAGTCATCGAGAACCTTGTCTTTTCGGTAATCTTCTACACGCTCTAATCCAGATCCTTTGGCCTTGATGCGCATGTTGATGTCTTTAGTGACCAAGCACACAACAGACCTTGGGTGAGTGGCTTGCAGACTTAATCCAACATTGATGATGCGATTATCATTGGCGTGATCGTGATTGCCATTTAAGAAAGGGATATTGTCTGTTAGTGTGATTTGCTGGTCAGGAAAGATGGCCAAAGCGCCTTCGCTACGCTTGTTTTGATCCTTGTCCACGCCACTGTTGATCATTCGAATAGGGACGCCTTCTTGTAGTTCACGAGGTGAGGCGTCACCCACTATTTTATCAATGGTGTTGATAGCAACACGCGCCTCACGACTGACGTCTTTCTCTCGTCTATCTTTGATGACATCAAGTTCCTCCAGTACCGTCATTGGAATAACCACTTTGTGTTCAGCGAAAGCAAAAATGGCTAATGGGTCGTGTAATAGTACATTAGTGTCAAGAACGTAGATTTTTTCCATAGAGTATTACTCCTCTGGTAAACGTGACGCTATTTAATGGAACCTATATATGTACGTAAAAAACCTTGATTGAGACGGATAAAAATACTGTTTGAAGTGCAAAAACAGGAAACAATAATCGAACATTGTGCTGTTAGAGTGTGGAAAAGTATTGTTGAGTTAATAATATGCAAGTTAAACCTCACTGCCGATTTATACACTCTACTTAGAGTGTATGACAAATTTGTGGCTGTTGCGTACTTTTTTAGAAACAGAAAAGTGACGATAAATAGGGGAAGGTGAAAAAATTTTAGGCATAAAAAAACCGCAACCTTAAAGGGCTGCGGTTTTTAAAATGACGCATAAGCGTATTTTAGTCGTCTAGGAAGCTTCTTAAATGCTCAGAGCGACTTGGGTGGCGCAATTTGCGTAGGGCTTTCGCTTCGATTTGACGAATACGCTCCCGTGTTACATCAAACTGTTTGCCCACTTCCTCAAGTGTGTGATCCGTGTTCATGTCAATACCAAAACGCATACGCAGCACCTTGGCTTCACGGGCGGTCAAGCCTGCAAGTACCATAGTGGTTGATTCGCGTAGACCTTCAATCGTGGCTATGTCGATAGGGGATTCAGCACCATCGTCTTCGATAAAGTCACCTAAATGGGAGTCTTCATCATCACCGATGGGGGTTTCCATCGAGATAGGCTCTTTGGCTATCTTCAACACTTTGCGGATTTTATCTTCAGGCATGTCCATACGCGCTGCAAGTTCTTCAGGAGTCGCTTCACGACCCATTTCCTGTAGCATTTGGCGAGAGATACGATTCAATTTATTGATCGTCTCAATCATGTGCACAGGAATACGGATAGTACGAGCCTGATCCGCAATAGAGCGTGTTATCGCCTGACGAATCCACCAAGTAGCATAAGTAGAGAACTTATAACCGCGGCGGTACTCAAATTTATCGACCGCTTTCATTAGGCCAATATTGCCTTCTTGGATAAGATCCAAAAATTGAAGGCCACGATTGGTGTACTTCTTAGCAATAGAGATAACCAAACGAAGGTTGGCTTCTACCATTTCTTTTTTGGCACGACGAGCGCGGGTTTCACCAATAGAGATGCGGCGGTTAATCTCTTTCAGTTCAGCAATCGTCAGACCTGTATC
>CAZBUC010000001.1:0-30818 GCA_964494965.1 uncultured Maribrevibacterium sp. | reverse complement strand
CTTCATTATGTAGGCAGTTTATGATGGCCTTGAGTTGCTGTCGGCCCGTTTTGCCCCCTAGGTTATCGACAGGAAGCACGAGTTTTTTTAAACCATCAAAGCCCATTAATAGATCATTGGCGACGATTTTTACATCAGGACGTATTTCACCAATCAGTCTTAACAAGGCCAAGCCATCTAATGCCCCAAGAGGGTGATTGGCGATGATCATTACCCGGCCACTTGCGGGGATATTGCGTCTATCTACCTGGCTGACTTGATAGCCAAAGTTAAAATGATCCAGCACCCGGTCAATAAATTCGAAGCCAGCACAGCCGTTGTTTTTTTCCAGGAATTGGTTTACTTCGTTTTCGTGGAATAAGCGTTTTAAAATGCTTAACGTTGGGCGAGTGATGAATGGGCTCTTATCGAAAAACTGAGGTGATTTATTCGCAATCATTTGCTCGACGTGTATCACAGTAATGCTCCGCTCGAATATTTTTTGAGGATCTTAATAACGAGGGTAGAGCGCCACCATGACAAAGACGTGACGTTTATATGGCGAAAAGATGAACAAAGTAGATGTGAAGGGATAAAACAAAGATTATTGTTCTGAAGGGGTGTCTTCGTCAAAATTATAGAAGAAGTTCCAGATACAATACACAGTGATGCCTACGGCGATAAGTGCCCATACTGGTTCATTTGAGACCCACTCTAGTACAGACCAAGCCACACAGAAAAGAGTCGTGACCACTCTGCGCCATTTTGGACGAAAAAAATTACGGTCAGAATCAGTTAGCATGATTTCTGCTTCCTATTGGGCTTATCTCTAAAACGGTTGTTGACGGTGATCATAAAAATAACAATGGACACTTACATAAGTAAAATGTCCATAGCGTTTACTGAGCTTTGGTTTTGCTGTTGCCCAATGAAATATGACGTGTTCCTGTTAGTTGCGATTGGCCGCTAACCCCTGAATTGATTTTATCAATCTGACCGCCGCGAGCAAGAAACTCTTGCATTTGCTTTTCAATGGATTCCGAAGTTTCCGAAGCAGCTGGCTGTTTCTTTTTAGTTGCCATGATAAATAGTCCTTGTAGATAGTTTGAACAGGCACTATATCAGATTTTCACTATTTTTGCTTACTATTCGATAACTTCTGTCAACGCAAGTGAATTTTCGCTGCGGTTAACAGAAGTTATCGGTTGGCATCAATGTGAATGAGGGTGGTAACGACGAATTAATGGGTTTAGTAAACGCGCAAACCAGCCAGTAAATTCGATGGGGGCATCCAATACGGTTAAGCAAATGCACTCAGCGTCTTTAGTGACAATAGGTTGATGTTTGTGACTGGCATCACGGTTGATAAAGTCACCTTTACGATACACGCCGCTTTCATCGGAAAAAGCGCCCTGTAATACCAGGGTAATCTCGTCACCAGTGTGAGTGTGCACTGGCATGTGAGCGCCTGCTTTTATTCTCGTGAGTGCAACCTGGGCACCACCTTCCTCGTTGTAAAGGGTTGCGATCTTGAAAGAGGGAGAAAGTCGCATCCAATTAAGCTCGTTGTAACCCTTGGTAATGAATTGACGCAAGCTATTAGGGATCTTGTAATCGTCCCATTGCATCACATCTTCATTAACTTGTTTCTTGTTTGCTTGAGGCGAGTCCACAAGATCTTCAGGCTCCTCCGTCAAGCGTTTGAAAAAACTGTCTTTCAAATTGCTAAGCTGACGTTGTTCGGTATGCCCTTGATCAAACAAGTGAGCGCCCAGTGTTTCTAACTTTCTGATTTGTTGCTGGCACTCGTTGCAATGTTCTAAGTGAGTTGAAACACACAAAGAATGGGCTAAAGGTAGTGAACCCGCAGCGTAATCGGTTAAAATTTCAATCGATGGATGGTAGTTAATCATCGATACTACCTCTTAATGTAAATAGTGAGTTTGTGTAAAGCAAGGCGCACTCGAGATTTGATCGTGCCCAAAGGCAGGGAGAGCTCTTCGGCGGCTTCCTTGTGCGTTTTACCTTCTAAATAAACCTTTAACAAAACTTCTTTCTGATCGGGTGGAAGCTTGTTGAGTCCTTGCTGAATTCTTTCTTGATCCCTTTTGTGTTGTGCATCTTTAAATGGATCGGCATTTTCGTCCACTATGTGCTGCCACAAGTATTCAGGATCAATATCGGATTGATGACGGCTGTTCTTACGCAAATAGTCGATACGTGCATTTCTCGCTAAGGTAAAAACCCAAGTATTTAATGAAGCCGACTCAGGCTTGTAAGTATGAGCCTTATTCCATATGCGTATCATCACCTCTTGAGCAATGTCATCGGCCATTAAGTTTGAGCCCGGTTGGGCCGCAAGACAAAATGATCTAATCTTGGGAACGTAGTGATCAAACAGGCGCGATAAGGCTGCTTGATCTCTGTGTTCGGCAATGGCAGAAATGTCTGTCAGCCTTTGTTCATCTGGTTGAAGTAATGGTGCGCGTTCCATTCATAGTGCTCCCAAAAGGAATGCTTATGTTGCTGTATAACAAATATACGCTATGTCTAAAGGAGCGGATCATTTTTCTTTATGAAATTTGTGAATAAAGGTTTTTTGTTGTGAGAGATAGGGTTTGAATGTGATCCAAAGTGCGTTTTCATGCGTTTTAGACTATTAATGAATATAAATTTCTGTCGCTTAAGACAGTTGCCAAGGTAAAACAGTATGACGGACGCCAAAAAGGATTCAAATTATCTATTAATAGAGCGCTTTAAAGCCTTTTACTTAGATGTAAAAAATCCACAGCTCGACAAAATTGATGAAGTTTATTCCGAAAACATCTTTTTTAAAGACCCTGTACACGAACTTAGAGGGGTTGTGCCTCTTCATGCCTATTTGACCGAAATGTCTGCTAACGTAAGAAGCGGCCGGTTTGAGTATTTAGATCAAATTGTTTCTGACAATATGGCTTACATCAAATGGAATATGCATTTCAAGCACCCAAAACTGGGTTGCAAAACCATTACGGTACGGGGCATCACTCAAGTGCAATTTGACGAGCGGATTTATTTTCACGAAGACGTATACGATTTAGGTCAGATGCTTTATGAGCATGTACCTTTGTTAGGTACAGCGATCAAAGGATTAAAGAAGCGGCTAGCAATGTGATTTTAAGGAGAAGAGGGTGAGTGCATCTGTCAGCAAAAACGGAGAAAAAAATGTCGTCTGGATTACGGGAGCCAGTTCCGGAATTGGGCTTGCATTAGCAAAGCAGTATTTAGAAGATGGTTGGAAAGTCATCGCGAGCGCAAGGAGCGAAAAAGAATTAACACCATTATTAGAAATGCACGACGATTTAGTCTTTTTGCCTTTTGATATAGCCGATGCCAGCCAAGTAACAAGCACCAGACAAGCGATACTTGCTCACACAGCACATCTAGAATGTGCGGTGTTAAATGCAGGAACATGTGAGTATTTAGACTTAACAGAGAGTGAGCCCGACTGGCAAATGATGGATCGCGTGATGTCGGTCAATTTTTTTGGTTTGGTTAATAGTGTGGATGTTTGTTTGCCTTTGCTTAAGGCCACCCCCCATTCCCATCTTGTTGGCGTCGGTTCACAGGCTGTTCAAGCCGCGTTCCCTCAAGCGGAAGCGTATGGCGCCAGTAAAGCTGCCGTACGGTATTTTTTATCTTCACTGCGAATGGATTTAAAACCCTTTGATATTGATGTAACGTGTTTGCTGCCAGGTTTTGTTGATACGCCATTGACGCAAAAAAACACCTTTTCCATGCCGTTTTTGATGTCTGCCGATGACGCGGCGAAAAGAATGTACAAAGCCTTAGGTTCTCGGCCTTTCGAATTTGCTTTTCCCAAGCGTTTATCCATGATGCTGTGGGCCGGTAGGCACTTTCCTAAGCTCTGGCTGTCTATGCTGGCACCAAAGAAGAAATGAGATACAGTATTCAATATTCCATTTAGATAAATAGTCTAATACAAGTGCAGATGAATTATTTATGATCAGTGTAGTCAAGCCCATTTTTGTGTTACGTCTGATGTTAAAATATGTTTCAAGGAGACAGTGAGTGAGAATTGCCATTATTGGTTCAGGGATTTCAGGCTTAACCAGCGCGTATTTACTTCAGAAAAAACATGACATTACCTTATACGAGTCAGCTGAACGCATAGGCGGACATACAGCGACGATTGATGTGCCCGAAGGGAGCGGTAAGCGTTCTATCGATACCGGCTTTATTGTATTTAATGATTGGACCTATCCTAACTTTATCCGTTTGATGGACGAGATTGGAGTAAAGTCAAAAGCGACTGAGATGAGCTTTAGTGTCAGCTGTCAGCGCACAGGTTTAGAGTATGGTGGCAATAATCTTAATACCTTATTTGCCCAACGTCGTAACCTGCTCAATGTCCCCTTCTTAGGAATGCTAAAAGACATTCTTCGATTTAATAAAGAAGCGATTCAAGATCTAGAAAGCGGCAAACTAAAAGAAGGCGTCACTTTAGGCGAATATCTTGCTGAAAAAGGCTACGGTCGTCGCTTTTCAAGTCATTATTTGATTCCTATGGGGAGCGCCATTTGGTCGTCTACATTGGATGAAATGATGGATTTTCCTCTGGTGTTTTTCGTACGATTTTTCAAGAATCACGGCTTATTAAGCGTAAACGACCGCCCTCAATGGCGAGTGATTGAAGGGGGGTCTTCCGCGTACTTGGTGCCGCTAACCGCTTCGTTTAAAGACAATATTCAACTGAATGCTAACATCGCTAAAGTGAGGCGCGCGGAAAACGACGTCGTTATCGAATTCTCTGATGGCACACAGCAAGTGTTTGACCAAGTCGTGTTTGCTTGTCACAGTGATGAAGCACTGGCTCTATTAGCAGACCCTTCCAGAGATGAACTCGCGATTTTATCGGCGATTCCTTACCGTAATAATGATGTTGTACTTCATACGGACACACGCTTGCTGCCAAACAAGAAATTGGCTTGGTCGAGCTGGAATTATCATTTAGGAACAGACAGTACTAAGCCTGCGACGCTAAGTTACAACATGAACATTCTGCAGCATTTTTCGAGTGACGCGACTTATGTAGTGACGTTGAACCAAACAGATATGATTGCTGAAGAGAAGATTATCGGTCGCTTCCAATATGCACACCCCACTTTTACCTTGGATGGCATTAAGGCGCAAGATCGCTGGGCTGACATTAATGGTGTGAATAAGACTTGGTTTTGTGGTGCCTATTGGCGCAATGGTTTTCACGAAGACGGTTGCTGGAGTGGGGTGCGTGTTGCCAACGGATTGGGAGTGTCATGGTAGACTTCACGCCCAAGCACAGTGCGATTTATTATGGCAGCGTTCGTCATCGACGGTTTGCCCCCCGTCATCATGCGTTTAAATACCGTGTTTTTATGATGTATTTTGATCTTGATGAATTAGACAATGTCTTAGCCATGAGTCCTTGGTGGTCTACACGAGCATGGTCTTTGGCACGATTTTCACGAAAAGACTACTTTGGTGACGCCTCTTTAAGCTTAAAACAGGCCGTTCTTGATGAGGTGAATCAGCGATTAGAAATGAATTTGTCGGGGGCGGTGAGAATGCTCACCAATTGTCGCTATTTTGGTTTCATTGTGAATCCCATCACGATTTATTATTGCTTTGACAAAGAAGATCAGCTGCAAGCCATGCTGCTTGAGGTGACCAATACGCCATGGGGCGAAAAAATTGCCTATGTGCTCAAATGTGATCCAAATCAGACCACTAATCGTACCCAGATAAATAAGGCTATGCATGTGTCGCCTTTTCATCCGATGGACCATTTTTACGATTGGCGCAGTAATGCGCCCGATAAAAAGTTAGCCGTGCACATGCAGAACAAGACTTTGCTAGACGAGCAATGCGTATTCGATGCCACCTTGTCATTGAAACGCATGCCAATCACGCCTTCGTCTATGTTTAAAATATTACTTAATTACCCGTTTATGACGATGAAAGTTGTATTTGGTATTTATTGGCAAGCATTAAAATTATGGGTGAAAAGAGTGCCTTTCTATTCACATCCGGATTCATCGTCTACCACAAAGTAGCAAACACAGTAGGAGATTAATCGTCATGAACTCCGTTAGCATGGATAACGAAAAAGTGAAGAAGAGAAACGTTACAGCAACATGGTTTGATAGCATGGCTCGCAAAATGGTCTTTGCGATGCTGAATAAACTGGAAGTCGGCCACTTAACACTGGAAGAAAAAGGCGTCATTTATACTTTTGGTGAGGATAAAGAGAACGCCCAATATGTTGCTGAAGTACAGGTTCACGACATTCATACTTATCGAGACGTTTTTTTGAACAGCAGCATTGGCGCTGGTGAAGCCTATATGAAAGGCGGATGGTCGTCTCCCGATGTTGTTGCTGTCATTCGTTTAATGGTAGCTAATCTAAATTTAATTAACAAAATGGACGCAAAACGTCCTATTTGGAGCCGCATCGGCGCCAAAATTGCGCATAAATTAAACGCCAATACCAAATCCGGCTCCAAAGAAAATATCTCGGCGCACTACGATTTAGGGAACGATTTCTTCTCTTTATTTTTAGATCCCACCATGATGTATTCTTCTGCCATTTATCCACAATTAGGCGCGACGCTCGAAGAAGCGTCTGTGCATAAACTGGATCGTATTTGTCAAAAATTGCAGTTGAGCGAAAAAGATCACCTTCTAGAAATTGGTACGGGCTGGGGCGGCATGGCAATCCATGCGGCTAAGCATTACGGCTGTCAGGTAACGACGACAACGATTTCCAAAGAGCAATATGAGTTTGCCAAAGCCCGTGTGGAAGCAGAAGGCTTGCAAGAGAAAATCACCTTATTGTTGGAGGATTATCGAGACCTGAAAGGCACCTACGACAAACTGGTGTCAATCGAGATGATTGAAGCAGTGGGTCATGAATATTACGACAGTTACTTTTCCAAATGCAGTGAGCTGCTGAAACCCCATGGTGTCATGGTTATTCAAGCCATCACGATTGCGGATCAGCGTTATGATTACGCTCGTCGATCTGTGGATTTCATTCAACGTTATATTTTTCCAGGTGGCTGCTTGCCATCCAATCAGGTAATTGCTCATAAGATCGCATCAAAAACCGACATGCAAATTGTGGGTTTAGAAGACATTACTGAGCATTACGCAAAAACCTTAGCCGATTGGCGAACGCGCTTTCATGCGGCGCGCCATGAAGTCACCAATATGGGATTTGATGATGTCTTTTGTCGTATGTGGGATTTTTATTTAGCGTATTGCGAAGGCGGATTTAAAGAAAGAGCGATCAGCACTGGGCAGTTTATTTTTGCCAAGCCAGATCACCGCTTGTCGATTGAATCCAAATGAAAAAAATAAATGGTATTAAGCCGCTATTAAATGCCATTTTATTTCAGCTTGTTTGGTTCGTATGTGTATTGGCGGGCAATCTTTGGGCGGTAGTTGCGACCCTAGTGTTTTTGGTATTGCACCATGTTTATTTTATGCACACGCGTCGTGAATGGCGCCTGATAGTGGCTTTTTTAGCGCTGGGCGTGGTGATTGACGGGACCTTGTTTCAGTTGGGTTTATTTTTACCCAGTGTTGATACGTTAGTGCAAGCGGATAACAGCCTAACAGCACGGTTTCCACCCGTATGGCTGATGTGTCTTTGGGTGTCAGTCGCTACTTTGTTTGTTCACAGCTTAGCGTTTCTTCGGGCTCGTTATGCCTTGTCTGCCTTTATTGGAACCACAGGTCCGGTGCTGAGTTATTTTGCGGGTGCGAATTTGTCGGGTATTAGTTTAGCAGAGCCTATGTGGCTGACGTTATTGGTTGTCGCCATAGTGTGGGCATTAGTATTGCCATTGGGCTTTTGGCTAAGTGAAAAATGGTCGCTGTTTGATGCTTCACTTTAACAAATAAGGGTAGAAAAATGACTCAGCTATTAATGTCTTTACCGTTTAAGCGGTCTTTCTTAGCAATGTGCTTGACGTTTTCACTGGGTGCTTCGTGCTTTGCTGAATCGTCTGATGTGGAAGATACAGCGTTGGAAAGTACGTCGCCTGATAAGCAAGCGTCGTTTGAGAAAATTGTGGGTAGCGCATATAGCCTGAAAACGGGGGCTTTGTTGTACCGAGAAACTCACCAGAGGATCAATGATGATCGCCATGAAGTGGAGTACTCAGAGCCAGACGGGGTGGTATTTGGTAATAAAACACTCGATTTCACTGACTCTAGGATTACCCCAAGTTTCGTTCAGGTCAATGAACGAAACGGTGAAAGAATAGAAGTCGAGCAAGAAAACGATGCGCTGCGAGTGAACTATTTAGAAAACCGCAGTGCAGAACCTAAACAAGATACCCTTCCGTTGGTGCCTGGAATGGTAGTCGACGCAGGTTTTGACGCTTTTGTTAAACAATACTGGGATACGTTAACCTCAGACAAAGAAATGGACATTGAATATCTGGTCCCCAGTAAACAAGCAAACTTTTCATTTCGTGTTGGCTTAGGGGAGTGCATTGCGGGAACGCAGTCCGAGGCGACTTGTTTTACGTTAACACCAGTTTCATGGTTTGTCAGAATGGCGGTAGACCCTATCACAGTGGCTTATGATCCAGCCGAGAAAACCTTGCTTCGATTTACTGGTCGCGCCAACATTAGTGATGAGAATGGCAAATACCAAAGTGTCGATATTCAGTACAGATATTTTTAGACTCTCATTATTAACACCGTCTCAATTAGCACAGTGTTAGTTACATAACGACTTTGTTCGTGAATCAAAGGAAAATAGGATGAAAAAGCTTTCCCGCTCTGTAAAAACCTTCATGGTTGGCGTCTTGTCTCTGGTGTTGCTGACAGCGTGTTCGACGCCGGATATATCGCTGTACGCCAAAAATACCCCTAAGTTTGACTTGCAGGTTTTTTTCTCTGGTCCTCTGACTGCCCATGGTATTTTGAAAAATCGCAGTGGCGAGGTGATTCGCTATTTTAATGCCACCTTAGAAGGCAGCTGGGAAGACGGCGTTGGCACTCTAGCAGAAGTCTTTGTGTTTGATGATGGTGAAGTCCAGAATCGGACTTGGATCATGACGCCTGACGAGCAAGGCAACTACACAGCGACTGCCAATGATGTGGTGGGGTCTGGAAAGGTAGAAATAGAGGGTAATGCTTTGTTTATGAAATATGTGCTCCAAGTACCGTACAAAGGGCGTATTTTAGATATTAACGTAGATGATCGCATGTATATGGTAAATGATGATGTGGTGATGAACGAATCCATCATGACAAAGTTTGGTTTTGAAGTGGGCTACTTATCCATTGTGATTCAAAAAACGCCTCAGTAAGAAAGCGTGATTGTGTTGACGCTTTGATTTTTAAAAAGCCAAGATAGATACTAAATGCTTTTTTCTTTGTAAATTAGGCTGCTTTAGGCAGCCTTTTTTGTTGGCGTTTTTCTTTATTCGTGTGATGATGAAAAGAGCTTAAACACTACACTAATGACGAATGTGTCTCAATCAGTGTATATTGTGAGCGTGTAAAGGGAGAGACGGTAGCGCATGTTGCACACCATCATGGATTTCTTATCGGCAAGAAAAAAATCCATTGCTTTTTTCAGCTTATTTACCTTATTCCTCAGTGGGTTTCTCACTGCGCTGGGCCTTTATGTCTTTTTATTCAATGATTTAAACGATCGGACAGTTCAAGCAAAACACGCCCTATCGACCCAGATGGATGAAATTTTCATCGAGTTAAAGCAAATTACCGATAACAGTGCCCTATCTTGCGAAAAACAAGATGTTGATCGGTTGCGAAAGTCCTCGTTTTATTCTTTTGTTTTTAAAGAACTGGGATTATTCAACGGGGATTTCAAAGTCTATTGCTCCAGTCTCGGTCCCGTTAATATTTCTCTTTATAAGAGCATTGTGTCACGTATCCAAGAAAGCCCAGAGCGAAGCACTGTGTCTTTAATGGATTCAAATACACTGGGAGAGTCGACTTTTTTTGCTTTTTATCAAGGTGAGAATGGTATTGGGGTGAATGGCTTGGCACCACCGCACAGCATCTCTTCAATCGTGGATGCCATTTTTCCGTCCGATTATGGCTACGAACTGACATTAGGTAAGCGAATACTGTCGTCTAAGCAAGATTCTTCTGGTAGTGGCGTATTGTTTCAAGATGCAATGTCTCTTGATGATTGGTCAATGAGATTGGTTTCATATATTTCTTACAATGCCTATTGGGAGCGTTTTTGGTTATTCATGCCCTTGCTGATAGTGTGTTGGGTCCTTCTATTTGTACTGTGCAGCATGATTTATGCTCTGCGAATTTATTACCGAGAATCTTTGCGTCACTGCGTAAAAAGAGCCATAAGACAGAGTGCGATTGATGTGCACTTTCAACCGATCGTTCCAATCAATGGGAAGAGTCACTACTCGATGGAAGCACTCATTCGATGGCATTCAGTATTCCATGGCAGAGTATCTCCGCCTTTTATTGTGGATGTCGCTGAAAAACTTGGTTTGATCGACGAACTGACTTGGATGGTTATCCGCAAAGTGGGGGATTTTTATCGTGAATATCCCGCGCCGTTACGTGGAATCAGTATCTCCGTTAACGTTGATCGACATAGCTTATTAAAACAAGAGTTTGCCGGCACACTAGCGCAAATATTAACAGAATACCCAGAATTGAAAGACCGATTAGTACTGGAAGTAACAGAAACCAGTGTTCTGAATGAAGTGGATTTACCCATTATGGTCAGTCGCTTCGAGCATATCAAAACGTTAGGCGTGAGCCTATCCGTGGATGATTTTGGTACCGGCTATGCGGGGTTAGATTTTTTGCGCCGTTTTCCTTACGACACGCTAAAATTAGACAAGGTGTTTATTGATAGTCTCCAAGATGATCAGTTCACCCGTCAAATCTTAACGTCGATGACAAAACTGGCGAAAGAGTTAAACATGGAGCTGGTGGCGGAAGGTGTGGAGAGAGAAGACCAGCTTGAAGCAGTGAGAGCTTTGGGCGTGGATAGAGTGCAAGGTTACTATTTCTGTCGCCCATTACCGAAACAAGACGTCATTGCTTGGTTAGAGCAAAACACGATTCAATAAGCCTGTTGTATAGCCCAACTCCAATACCAGTCAGCAAAAAGCCCATCCCACGAGATTGTATTCTTTGCTAGCATCTCTTACCCTTTAGCGCTGTATTTTCTTGTTTAAGGTTAGGTGAAATGGCGACGTTGGTTTTTCGACTTAAATATGTGCCTGATGAGGAAGCGGATGAGATTCGTCAGCTGCTCACAGATCATGATATCGCCTTTTATGAAACTACCGCGGGTCGTTGGCAAATATCCATGGCGGGACTTTGGGTCAAAGATAAGAAGCAAGCAGAACAAGCCATAGAATTAATTCGTCAAGACCAAATTGTTCGCGCTCAAACCATGAGGCCCATTTCAGCGGGTCAGTGGGTACTCGGTTATTTACAACATGCACGCCAAAATCCAGCAGAAGCTTTTTTCACCTTGGTGGCGATTGTGCTTATCTTGGGGATTACGATTATCCCATTCACCCTGTGGTTGTAAGTATTTAGGGTGAAGCAACCTGTGTTTGACGATGATAATGCGTTTCATTGCAACGAAGAAATTCGGTTATACTCCTATTTTGATTTAAACAAATGGCATAAAAGTGGTTTTAAGAAGCAAGAATACGAAAGGTAAGCGTGCTAATAAGTTGGAATTACACCCGCGTAATCCCCATCGTGCGCGTTATGATTTTGCATTGTTAGCCGACTCTTGTCCTGAACTTTCGGCTTTTATTCAGCCCAATCAATATGGTAACGAGTCGGTCGATTTTGCGAACCCAGAGGCGGTAAAAACCTTAAACCGCGCTTTATTGAATCATTTTTACGGTGTGGCTTTTTGGGACATTCCGCCCGGCTATTTATGCCCTCCCATTCCTGGTAGAGCTGACTACATACATTACCTTGCCGACTTGTTAGCCACCAGTAACCAAGGCGTGATTCCCCGAGGGAAAGCTGTCAAGGTACTGGATGTAGGAGTAGGAGCCAATTGTGTTTATCCTATCATCGGCCATCAAGAATACGCTTGGCAGTTTGTCGGCTCTGATGTTAATCCTGTCGCGGTCGCTACCTGTGACACCATCATTAAATCCAATGCGTGTTTGAAAGGCGCGATCACCGTTCGTCTGCAAACACAAGCGACTAAAGTATTCGACGGCGTTTGGAAAGAAAAAGACCGTTTTGACTTAACGCTATGCAATCCACCATTTCATGCTAGCGAAACGGCGATGACCGATGAATCTCAGCGTAAATGGCGTGGTGTTAAAGGCAAGAAAACGACGACAGAAAAGCCCATGTTGAACTTTGGCGGCACCGCGGCAGAGCTGTGGTGCGATGGCGGAGAAGCGGGATTTGTATCACGAATGGCCAAAGAAAGCGTGCAATACGCGGATCGTTGTTTTTGGTTTACCTCCTTGGTGGCGCGTCAAAGCAATCTAGACGCTATTTATCGTACCTTGAAAGAAGTGAATGCGCGTCAAGTAAAAACCATTGAAATGGCACAAGGACAAAAAATTAGCCGATTTGTCGCTTGGAGTTTTCTAGAAGAAGACCAAATTGACTACTGGAAAAGCAACTACTGGCAAAACTGATTGTCTGAATAAAACGAACAGTCTGAACAAAACGAACGGCCTAGGTAAAACGAACTATTATTAGGTATAAATTGTCTTTAAGAGACGTGTTCAGCCGTATACTAGGTCAATTAGACCACTATTATCACAGAGGTTTTATCGTTGAAGAGCTTTCAAGCAAGACTGATTGTGTTTGTTTTAATATTGCTTGCGTTGGCCCAGTTGGGAACCGCCTTAGCGGTGTTGTCGTCGTTAAAAAAAGACAACTATCGACAAGGTGTCGATTCGATCGACGTGTCTCGCAATGTATTTGACTTATTTTTAGAGGCCCGTGCTGAACAATTAACTAAAGGCGTTGAAATTCTCACGTCTGACTTTGGTTTTAAGCAGGCTGTTGCGACTCGAGAAACGGCCACGATAGGTTCTGTTTTGCAAAACCACGGAGCGCGCATCAATGCCGATGTGTCATTGTTGGTTTCTCCGGTTGGCGAACTGATTACTTCAACTCAGGAGCTTGACGTTGACAGCACCATTGCTGATCTGGTGTATGAAGCGCGTCGAACAGGTGGGGCGTCAATCAGTACCATGATTAACCTAGGCAGTCGTGCTTATCAATTAGTATTGGTGCCGGTCAGAGCACCTAATGTGGTGGCATGGGTGGGTATGGCGTTCCTGCTAGACCAAGCGCTCGCAGAACAAATCAAAAACGTTACTGGGCTTGACATCAGTTTTGTTTCTGAAAACGATGAAACTTATCGTTTAGCCGGCTGGTCGACCTTACCATTGACGGACAAACAAGCGCTTTTTCGAGACCTTGATAGTGTGACTGATTTGCTAAGTACACCTGTTTTTTCTAGCGATGAAAAATACTTAACGCTCGGTGTGGACTTGGGTGTAGCCGACCAATGGGGGTTGATTCATTTACCTTATGGACCTTGGCTAGAAAGTTACAATAGCACACGCAACCAGTTAGTGCTGATCTTCGCCGGCGCACTGGCGTTGGCCTTGTTGTTTGGTATCGGGTTGGCACGCAATATGACCCAACCTATCAGTCGCTTGGTAGAGTACGCCACTCAAATCGGCCGTGGTACCAATAAGAAAATCATTGCTGCTCCTAAGATGGCTGGTGAATTTGGCGTGCTCTCCAATACCATGGAAGTCATGCAGGAATCGATTAAAGCCCGTGAAGAAGAGCTAACGTATCAGGCTTGGCATGATCCGTTAACGGGCTTAGTCAATCAAAGTGCCGTAGAGCGCTATCTCATACAGGCCTTGCCTAAGCAACAAGGCTCTCTCGTACTAATCAATATCCGTCACTTCAAACAAATCAATAACATGCTGGGTTTCGATGTGGGCAACATACTCTTGACCAAGATGGCCGAACGGTTGCAGCGTTGGAATGGTGCCACAGAGATACTGGCTCGATTAAGTAGCGATAAATTTCTGCTGATCACAGAGCACAATATTACCTCCAAAGATTGTGACGATTTGAAGCGTTTGTTCAACGAAGAGTGCGAAGTGAGTTGCGACCACGATGATCGCATGATGAGTGAAGAGTGTGAATCTGAAAAGGGTTCTATGGTTCGCCTAGACATCAGCATTGCGATACTGCCCTTCGAGCACGCAACAGACAGTGTCAACAGTGCCATGAGGCGACTGGACATTGTGGCTGATAAGGCACGGGCAGAGAATGAATCTGTTGTCATTTATGAAGCCGGTCAGGATGAAGATCATCGTCGAAAATTGAGCATCATACGTGATCTGCCTGAGGCTTTGGTCGCAAACCAATTGTTTGTGGTATATCAGCCAAAAGTCAGTGGCAAAACTCAGGATTGCCATGAAGCCGAAGCCTTAATCCGCTGGATTCATCCGACGTTAGGTTTTCTTCCGCCCGATGAATTTATTGAGCTGTTGGAGCGCTCTGGGAGTATTCAAATGCTCACCCAGTGGGTCATTCATAGCGTATTGGCGCAACTGAAAATCTGGTGGGCACAAGGGCATGAAATTCGTGTCGCGGTAAACTTATCGGCCCATGATCTTTTGGATGAGACCTTGCCCGACATGGTAGCACAGGCATTAAAAACCCATGGTTTGCCAGAGCGCGCCTTGGCACTGGAAGTCACCGAAAGCGCCGTGATGAAAGACAGAGTGAAAGTTATTCGTGTACTTAAAGCGCTACGTGACATGGGTATACACCTAGCCATTGACGATTTTGGTACAGGGCAATCTTCATTGTCATATTTACGAGAGCTGCCGGTCAACGAAGTAAAAATAGATCGTGCTTTTATCCAGTTTATTGATACCAACAAAGACGATGAGTTTATTACCAAAGCCACCATTGATTTGTCCCATAGCTTGGGCCTACAAGTAACGGCAGAAGGCGCTGAAAATGCCCAGGGTGTGGCGCTATTAAACACCTATCACTGTGATAAAATACAAGGCTATTTCTTTTCTAAGCCATTGGTTGCCGATGAGTTTTTTCAGTGGCGAAAGGCGTTTCATAAAAGCTGAGTTAGGGTAATAACGTAAGCGGAACCAAACTAAATTAAGCCAAACTAGGCTAATACAAATTTCAGACTGGGAAGGAAGGTCGACTTCGATATGCTGCTTTTGATTCGAATGTTAGTGTTATTATTTTTGGTTGTGAGTGTTACCTTGTTGGGTATTGTTTTTTGCCTTCTGACTTTGTGGTCTAAAAACCGCGTGCATTATCTGGGTCGTGTTTTCGCCCAAGTTGCGCCGCTGTTTGGCCTATCGGTTGAAGGTCGCGTCGCTGAGTCCGCAAAAAATATTCCTCAGGCGGTGTATGTCGCCAATCATCAAAATAACTACGATCTGTTTACATTGGCGGCTGTGGTCCCCAAAGGCGTGGTTACCGTGGGTAAAACCAGTTTGCGTTGGATTCCCTTCTTTGGCGCCCTGTATTGGGCCAGCGGTAATATCCTGATTAATCGAGAAAACCGCAAACAAGCCATCGCCACCATTGATCAAGTTGTATCCAGCATGAAAAAAACCGGCCTGTCTATTTGGATGTTTCCAGAAGGCACCCGTAGCCGTGGGCGCGGCTGGCTGCCATTTAAGCGAGGTGCCTTTTATGCGGCAGTTCAGGCGGGCGTGCCAATCGTGCCTGTGGTATGCAGTAGCACCCATGGTCAAGTGAACTTGAATCGCTTAAACAATGGCAAGGTGCTGGTCGAAATGTTGCCACCGATAGACACCGCAGGCTTACAAGACACGGATGTGGTGGCCCTGATAAAACAGTGCGAGCAACAGATGCACGAGACACAGCAACGGCTAGACCAAGAGCTTGCTCGCCATGGCTAACTGGGCTCGCCATCGCGAAAAGGCTAGTGATCGCTAAAGGGAAGGCGAAGCGCGTTCTCTAACGCGTTTTGCAAACCTTGAACGCTGGGATGTGTTTCGGGTAAATCGCGTTTTTCCCATTCTGGATGTTGCTGTGCCTGCTTCCAATATGGTTGCATTTGTTCGATCAGATCCTTGTGTTGTGTCTTTTGATTCAGTGCGTAAGCTTGCTGGGATGCATGCCCTCTTTGATGCAAATGATGAATGGCGCTTAATCCCCGCAAACACAGGAGCGTCAGCGTGGCGTTATCCACACACAAATAATAGCGATTGGTGAATTTGCTTATTAGTGTGTCCTTGTAATGCTGGCTCGTTTTCCATGTGGCCCCTAAAAGAGCGCCAAGCGTAGTGGCCGTACCTAGGGTTAATCCCGCCGACATGACATCTATCCCAGCGCCAATGGCCGCGCCTTTTAATGCACTGGTGCCGGTTTCTATGCCCCATTCCTTGAGCGTGTCTGTGTCAAAAATATCTTGTTGCCAGCGGCTGTTTTCAATCGTCAGCGGGGTAGCCACCATGTCTTCTGGCTGAAATTCATAAAGACGTAACAGGCTACTGAGGAAAGCACTTTCTAACGAACGAACCTTGTTTTCAAAAGTAGAAGAATCCTCCGCCTTTGGCGGGTAACTTGCGCACACAAGACGCGTGCTGGCCGCTTTAATCAACAATGCCGTTAACTGACTGATTGCCATGGATTGACGCAGCTGAGCGGCGGCTTCCCGTGACTGAATAAGCTGGGTGATGGCATCGTAGTCTTCTGGCATCAAGCTTTGAATGCTTTGGTAGAGGCGTTTTTCATCTTCAAAATAAAACGCTACCGTGTCGTATTTTATGACCGCGTGCAAATGCCGTTCTGCCAAGACTTTGCGCCAAGCTTCTAGGTGAGCGCTGGGCGTGGCACTGAAGTTTAAGATAGGAATAATGGGTTTACTGGCGCTGGCCAATAGCGCCAATTCATCCAAGTATTTCCCTAGAGGGGCTTGGCGTATATCAATCACGTACAAAATAATGTCGGCTTGTGCAAGCTGCTTGAGTATTTTGGCCTCTTGCTCAAACTCCTCTTGTGCGTAATGGCTGGCACAAAAGGGTAATAACCATTCTGCGCCTTGATAACAACGAAACTCGCCCGAATGGCGAATGTGCCACAGGCCAATAGAGTCTTCAAACCCCGGTGTGTCGGTTAACGTTATGACCGACTGGTGCCCGATTTTTATCTGCACGCTTTCTACGTGACGAGTGGTCCCCGCTTTGTCGCTTACCTGACCAAAGTCCTGACGGCGTAGCAGGGTACGAATCAAGGACGTTTTGCCGGTGTTCGCGTGACCAACGACTAAAAGGGAAATCGACACGGTTTACTCCTTTTGCGTGAGTGAGGTAACAGTCATCTGGACTTCTCTGGCGAGGCGCTGCCAGTCGTCAGTAAACTTAGCTTGTTCAGGGTTTGAAATCACCATAAACAATGAAGGATGCACCTTGCTCGCTTGACTAAAAAATCGTCGGCTGCCACGGTCTGGGCTTTGTTCACCGTCCACTAACAGGTAAATTGTGTTATCGCTGGACGATTTTAAAAACGCTTCTTGTGCTTCACGACTGTTTAAACAGGTCAAACTGCGAGCCGTATTCAAACACTCGGGTTGCGCCGAACTCCATTCAAACAAGGCCCAGTGTTGTGAAAAAGCGTGACGGGACAATTCAGTGACTTCTACCGTGTCTGCGTGGCGAGAGGGAGTCTGTGTTGGCGAAGGATCGGCATCGAGAACAGTACGATTCTGATTTTCTGCTTGTTGATAGCGATTCAGTATAATCTTTTCTTGCGTACTCAAAGGCTGTCTTGCTCGCTTGAAATGATACATAGCTAAGCTCACGAGCATGAACAGTAACCGTGGTAGTACTCCATAAATGACAATACTGGCCAGTAAAAAATTTGCCCAGTGTTGTCTGGTAGAAGCGCTTTGTGACATTAGATCGACCCGACTTGCGAGAATATCCACTTGGTTGGGTACCGCCACCCCAAACCATTGCGGCAATAGGCTCAATGATTGAGTGAGCTGAAGAAAAGCTTGGTCACTGAGCAGCGTGGTTTCCCAGACAAAATTCACCTGATTGGTCAGTAGTAACAACAACGTCATGATCCAGCCAGCGACTAAATAGCACGCCCATGCACCGTGGGAAATCCCGCTTACTAACCACTTATTAGAATGGGTAGGGCACTGCCAGTGCAAGTAAGCGGCACTCACTTCAGTGTGAATATGTGAGTGCTTACTTAGCTTCTTGTTGAGGAAAATCAATAGACTTAACAGCATCCCTTGGCTTTCGGTTTGCCGCCTCATGGTCGCCACTATGGTGACCAGCCAAACGACAAAATTTAGTCCATGAAATCCCAGCAAGATAATCAACAACCAAAAAATATTGACCTGATTGGATTCCCCCGTCGCGAAAGCCGGAGGAACCGCCATTAACCCCAGCAGAAACGCCACGATCAACAAACCTATAACCGCACGATTGAAATATCCTTTTAGACGTGAGAACTGAGTAAGATAGCTGGTGGGCTGAGGAGAGTTATCTAATGCTTTTAGCGCCGTAGATAAATCGCTCGCATGGGCAGAGAGTCGAAAATCAGAGTGAGCTTCTAACCAAGCGGCAAGAGCAAGTTTGGCGCCTTGTGTTGGAAAAGTCATGTTATCGCAATACTCGCTTTATTAATGGCTACAGGGCAGATAAAAGAGAAGTTGTTGTTTTACTTGATGTTGCCGACAAAGGCAAAAAATCCGCCGTTATCTAATGATGACATAGTATTGAGAATAGAAGCGAAGCGGCAAAAAGACCGATAAGAAAAGCTCTTTGACAGTGAGTTACTGCTTTTAGAGAAAAAGAAAGCCTGTCTCTTAAAACTGAGAGACAGGCTTTTGATCATTTTCTGAGGCAATACACACGTTACGCAAGGGGCCCTTCTAAAATGGTGGTACGTAAGCCGGCAATAATGTTTTCGCCTGTTTCGCGTCTGAGTTCGTCGTACCATGCTTGGGTTTCTTGCATGTTTTTGCCGTGAGTGATGTCGCAGCGTTTGCGGGCTTTTAGGACCAAATCTTTGACGCGAAAGCGGCGCGCTTCTTCGTAGTTTTTCAGTGCCGCAAGCATGCCTGATACGTTTTTCGCTTCCGCGCTAAAACATTGCCCAAGGACAACAGCGTCTTCCAGCGCTGAACAGCCGCCTTGGCCTATGTCTGGTGTGGTGCTGTGCGCCGCATCACCAAGCAGGGCGATGTTGCCTTTTACCAAGGTATCAAATGGTTCGATGTCGTGGATCTCGATGCGATTTGTGGTGTCGGGGTCAATCGCTGCGATCAGTTTTTGTACCGGCTCAGCCCAGCCAGCAAAATAACCGCTCAGGTCATTCACGACTGTGCTTCTGTCTTGTGCCAGTCCGGTTGGCAGTGGCACATCAAAGAAGAAATAAAAGCGACCATCGGCAATCGGCATCATGGAAACGCGTTTGCCCTCACCCACAAAGGTCGTCCATTGGTTGCCTGGTGCAATGCTTTCATCTATAGCCACTAGCCCGTTCCAGTTAACATAACCGGCGTAGCGGCGTTCCGTTTGATAGCCCAGCACATGGGCGCGCACCGCGGAATGTGTGCCGTCGGCGGCGATCATAAAATCCCCAAACGCTTGAGTGCCATCGGTAAAATGCGCGGTAACGCCGGTGTCGCTTTGCTCGACTTTTTCTATACGCTTACCAAACTGAATGCTATCGCGCCCCCACCAATCTATCATCTGGCTTTGTAAGTCAGCGCGCGATACCGGACAAGGACGTTCACCTACGGCCTCCACTAAAGGTGCAAGACTAAACTTCGTCATCACGGCTCCGCTTAGACCATCGTGGTAAGCCATGTTGTGCATAGGACCACCCAGTTCGTCCATGATGCTGCCCATGCCCAAATGATTCATACATTTGACACCGTTAGACCAAATCGACAACGCGGCGCCAACCGGTTTAATGTCTTTTACCGCTTCAAAAATAGCGCATTCGATGCCTTGTTGTTTTAACGCTGCCGCCGCTGACATGCCACCAATTCCCGCGCCGATAATGAGTGCTTTCATGCCTTACTCCTGAGTGTCTGAGCTCGTTGCTGTGAGCTTTGTGGATGTTGTTAATGGAGTAAAAGGCAATAAACAGGCCATGAAACAAATGAACCTGCATTTTAATTCACGAAACCTTTGTTTGAGCAGGCTGCATTGATGGAGGAATCGTCAAAGTAAAAAAGCGGGGCAGTTTTTACTTTGACCGATAGGACAGAAAGTGAATTATCTTGGTGCGGTGTGTTGGTTTTTTGCGCTATTGTGGCTCGTCACGACTTAAACTATGGTCTGATGACAGCCTGCTAGCTACCACGATAGGTGCTGTAAGAGTAAGGTGAGACCAGCAGAGGAATATGATAGTGGGCGTTTTCGTCGTTGATACCAAAGCGAATCACCACAGTGTTTAAAAAGTGAGGAGCCGACGGCTCGTGCTCTTGTTTAGATTTACTAGCAGAAAAATATTCATCAATGGCAAATTCTAGCTCATAAACACCCACAGAAAAGTGATCCGCTTGCAACAGGGGTTGATCGCAACGTCCATCGTTATTGGACACAGTGCTGTGAAGAAGACGTCGTTGGCCATCGGCGCAATGCTGATAAAGGTGTATTTTTACGCCCGCTGCGGCGATGCCCTTGGTGGTGTCTAAAATGTGAGTGGTTAAGTAGCCCATGGTTTTACCCTATAAAATATAAAAAAGATGGCTTAGCTTGCCTGTTTTTTGCAAGTAGCGTTGTCGTCAGTGAAATGTATTTAAGAATACGCTTTACTTAGAGTTCAATATTTATGCCATGTGTTGATGTGGCGAAAAACGTCTGGATTTGGAGTCCTATTATGCACCACCCGTCAGTTACCATTAGTCCACTCAACGAAGCGACGTTCATAGCTTTATTTGCCGGTGTTTATGAGCATTCATCTTGGGTCGCAGAGCAATTATGGCGACAGAAATCCGAGCACCCAAGTGAGTATTTTGATGATATGGAAAAAATTCAAACCGCTATGCGCGGTATTGTGGACCAAAGTACCGACGAACAAAAATTGCTGCTATTACGCGCTCATCCTGATCTCGCGGGAAAAGCCGCGTTGTCTGGTTCGTTAACGCCAGCATCAAAATCTGAGCAATCTGGGGCGGGGCTGGATCAGTGCTCGCAAGAAGAACTTGCCCACTTCTTACAGTTAAACGACCAATACCACAGCAAGTTTGGTTTCCCTTTCATAATGGCCGTCAAAGGGGCCACTAAAGAGCAGATTTTGGCCGGTTTTGAATCAAGGATGCCCAACGATTGGCAAACGGAATTTGACCAAGCCATGAGTGAAGTGCATAAAATAGCCGCCTTTCGGCTGGCCGATTTGTCGCTATAGCTCTGTGTCGAGCACTGTGTTAATCACGTCTTGTGCCGAGCAGGGCGTCACCTTATCTGTCGCTTTTGTTCCCATTTCTTTTAATCGTCTCGTTGCTTCGTAAGAGCCAAGCTGTGAGGCCTTTTGAAGCCATGCGACATAGAGTGTGAGATCTTTTTGAATATCACAGAGTTGAACGTTATCAGGGTGGTGGTTTAACTTTTCATAGAGATCATGATTAAACGCTTTTGCGACAATCAGCCCCGCACGACTGTTGCCCAACTCCGCCGAAAGCGCCGCCAACGAAACCGCCATTTTATAATCCGCTTTGAGTACTTTGCCACTCAATAAGGTTTCAGAAAGACGATAGAGCGCATCGGCATCGCCTTCTTTTGCGAGTTGTACATCCTCATTGACTTTCCTGATGGCTGGCACGGAAAAATCGTCCAGACGCTCAAAAAAAGCCACACCATTTGCCTCAAAATGTGCTTTTAACGCTTTTTTACGTGTCGCTTTACGCGCTTTAAAACCGAATGCCAAGGCGAAAAACAAAATAACCACGTAACCAAGCACCATTGAAACCACTATCCCCAAATACACATAGATGGGGACGAACTCAAATAAA
Organism: uncultured Maribrevibacterium sp.; assembly: GCA_964494965.1. Classification (GTDB taxonomy): domain Bacteria; phylum Pseudomonadota; class Gammaproteobacteria; order Pseudomonadales; family Marinomonadaceae; genus Marinomonas. Next base: position 8,764 of record CAZBUC010000001.1, on the reverse strand, counting down.
GGCTTTGGATTAATCATTAACAAACGAATAATAACGCAGCCCAAAGCCACAATCGCCGCAAACTTTCCTAAGCCACAATACTTGTTGTTTTCTTCCCATTCTCGCTTTATGGCTTCAGATTGAACAAAGCGGACTTCGTCAATCGGCACCGTCGTCGCCTCTTGGAAAAGGTGGCTACCAGTCAGTGTTTTTAACGTGTTCAGCGCGTTTTTATCCATTAGAAAACCTTTTAGCAACGTCGTAGATGGGAACAGCACTCATTATAAATGTTTACCAAGCAATAACCACCGACATTACAAAACCATGGGCATAAAGCGAATAACTGTCCCTACGGGGTTTCCAATCAAGTTTTCATTTTCTACGGCAAGTTGTCCGCCCACTATGGTATGAATTGGCCAGCCTGTTATGGTTTTGCCATGATAGGGTGTCCAACCGCTGACACTGGCGATCCAGTCATTACGGATTTCTCGTTTAGCATTAAGATCAACGATGGTTAAGTCTGCATCGTATCCTAAGGCAATCCGCCCTTTACCTTCTATATCAAAAATTCTAGCGGGCCCAGAGCTGGTGAGGTCCACTAAGCGCGCTTCGTCTTCGGCATGAACCGCCATACGACGAGTGCCATGAGAGACAATACGCCGAAGAATATCATCATCGTCGGCTAACAGGTCGCCAAATGAACTGCCCATGAAAAAGGCAAAATTACACCATGCTTGTTGCTTGGCTATGGTTAATTTTGCATCAAGATCATTGGCAGTAAGCGTCAGCGGATTAGTATTTGGCATTTCAAACACACTGGTCACACCTCCTAATACAGCACCACGGGTGCCCGCTTCGATGGCCGCCATGTCGTCTGGGGTGAATGGGTGCTCGTAGGCAATGTCATAGTAAAAGCCATCTTCTATTACAGGACCAATGACCATGTTGGCCGTTGGATAAAGCTGCTTAACGGCGTGACCAATTAAATGCGCGTAAGAATGACGGATGATCTCAAGACCTTCTGCGTCTTTTGGTGTGATAATGCTTAAGGTGGCATCGTGATCAATAAGATCGCATACGTCGACTAGCAGGCCATTAACCTTACCGGCCAAGGTGTTTTTGGCAAGGCCTGCGCCAATGGATTGAGCAACTTGTACAACGCTGACTGGCGCTGGATATTCACGCACACTGCCATCTGGCAACGTAATATTGACGTGTTTTTTGGATCTATCTAGGGTCATAGTGTCCACGACAGTTGGAGTGAGTTATCTATTTTGGTGAATGTGACCAAGCAACAGCATCGTGAGGATGTAAGCTTTCTAAATGGCAAACGTAAACCTTAGGCGAGGCATATTTGCCATTTAATGCTGCTTGAATTCGACGTGCGGCATCTTCTACAAACATGAGGTTTTGACCATTCAGTGCAGCAAACGCTTGTTCATCAGCACGCTTCACCGCGGTTTGCAGGGGTGTGCCTAATGCTGTCTCGATTTGGTCGATCAACGGCAATAAACCGAACCCTTGTTGGTTCGTTGGCACATCGACTTGTACCTTAGCTTCACTGCGTTGGCTATGGGGCGTTGCCAAGCTGGCGTTGTCTCGAAGCCATGCTGCTACAGTGTCAGGAGCTAATGTCGATTGATTGGCGAATGCCTTTAAAAAGCCTTGCTCGATTAATTGACGAGACAAAGCGGCCGAACAAGGGCAAGTAGACGAGTATTCAACGGTTACTTTGGCGCTGACGGTAAAAGAACTATTGATGATGGCAGCGTCAATACACACAGAGTAGGATTTCCAACCAGAGAGATCTTGCGTGATCAATGCGGGACGACGAATAAGAAGACCAAACTCTAGTCGAAGTCGAGCACCGTCCGTATGGCAATCTTGATGGCTGTCTATCATGGCGTTCAATAGATTTTCTAAACCATCAGGAGACAGTGCTTCGCCATCGCTCAGTATGTCTAATAACTGATACAGTCGAGACATGTGGATGCCTTTGATATGGGCAGCAGGCAAATTCACTTGCACATCAGCACGAGCGGATAATGTATTTCGATAACCCGTTTCTTCAATTACCAGAGGCAAATCGATTCCCTTCATTCCGACCCACTCTAAAGATCCTTGATCTGCAGCGTAATCGGTAATAGAAACATCGGGAAGTACGTCATTCATATTATTGATTCCTTGAAAAAGCACGCCTTCTAACAAATAAAGCGTGCGTCAGGATTAAACCCATTCGGGGAACGGGTTTGTCCAAGTCGTCCAAACCTTGGCACCTAATGCCATCTCGTCATCGGTTAACAAGCAGGCATCTAAGTCGGCTCGCAAAGCGGATTCGTCCATGTTCATACCGATTAAAACGAGCTCTTGGCGCGCATCGCCTACCTTGTCATGCCATTTTTCATGGATCCACTCGACCGACTCTGCATCTTGTGGCCACTGAGCCTTGGGAATAGACACCCACCAATATCCGGCAGGACCGTGCCTTGCCGCCGCGCCTGCTTGTGACCAATTACCCGCTTTGGTCGGGTCAGACGCTAACCAAAAATAGCCTTTGGAACGTACAACACCGGGCCAATCCTGATTCACCAGCTGGTAAAAACGACTCGGATGAAAGGGCCTACGGGCGCTGTAGACAAAACTACTGATGCCATATTCCTCGGTTTCTGGCACATGGGTGCCGCGAATTTCTTGCAGCCAAGCAGGCGCTAAAGACGCTTGTTCAAAATCAAATAAGCCAGTATTTAAAACACGGTCTAATGGCACCTTACCAAACTGAGCGATCTCTATTTTCGCCCTTGGGTTCAGGCTGCGCAGGATCGCAATCAATCGATCTCGATCTTCTTCCGTCACCAAGTCCACTTTGTTAATGACCATCACATCGCAAAATTCGATTTGCTCAATCAATAGATCCACCACGGTTCGGTCGTCTTCTTCCCCTAACGATTCGCCGCGAGTTTGCAAATCGTCATGCGAACTGTAATCACGCAGGAAATTAAACGCATCCACCACAGTCACCATAGTGTCGAGTTGTGCCACTTCATTCAAACAGCGGCCATCTTCGCCTTCAAAAGTAAAAGTTTCCGCGACAGGTAACGGCTCTGAAATACCCGTTGATTCAATCACTAACTGATCAAATTTTCCCTCTTGGGCTAATCGTTCCACTTCAATCAGCAAGTCTTCTCGTAACGTGCAGCAAATACAGCCATTGCTCATTTCAACCATTTTTTCGTCAGTACGAGAAAGCTCGGCCCCGCCCTCTCGAACCAAAGCCGCATCAATATTCACCTCACTCATATCGTTCACGATCACCGCAACACGTCGGCCTTCGCGGTTATTCAAAATATGGTTTAACAAGGTGGTTTTACCCGCTCCCAGAAAACCAGATAACACAGTAACAGGAAGCTTTTTACTCGGTGGAGTATTCATTGGCTGTTCATTCATATAATGCCCTACATGATCGGAAAGAATGGATCTATCTACTAGATGAGTGAGGTAGATGTATAATTATGTTATAACATAACATTTAGTGGTGTAGCAAACTCAAGATAATAGGGGGGGCAGGGTGCTGGGGATTTGTCGCGTTTGTTGGATTGCAAGCTTTAACAATCCCAACCTTGATTTGATCCTAGCCGCAGGCGTTGATATTGGCGATTTACCGTAAACCGAGGAATCGGGTTTTCTCGCGCAACACCTTCCTGATCAAAAGCACACATACATTGTCTACCCAGATGCGACACACTTCAGCTTTATGCAACTCTGTAAGCCCGGCGCGATTGAGATGATAGAAGAGGAAAATCCGGGTGATGGCATTGTTTGCCAAGACGGTAATGAGCGATCTCGGGATGACCTTCACCAAGTGATGTATCGGGATATCATGCATTTTCTCAAAACGTCTTAACTCTTCATGCTCGCGCGCCGAAAGGCGCTTGGCGTTTGTTGCGTCACCCGAGAAAGCTCTCGATGAAAGTTAGATCTCGTCTGAAAGCCTGAATCCATATAAATTTGGGTGATGGCAGCAGATATCTGACGGGCTTTTAAAAAGGTTTATGTTATAAGTGGCTACCAGGTTTGTGCGGTGTGAAACAAAATCGAATAAGACAGAGCCCACCACTTCAGCAAGTTATGGGAATTCCACTATAGGAAGCGTGGGCCATTTGGATGCTATCCATAGCCTTTACTGAGCGTTTTTATGGAAAAATCGTTTGGTGCTGTTGATGATCAAAGGAGAGTGTTATGAAAAACCTTGAGCTTAAAATCCCTCCTGTTGTTTTAGTCGCGGTCGTTGCGGCGGGTATGTGGGCGGTATCGCGTATTGCGATGAATTCACATTTTACCTTTTCCTATATGAAATGGTGGTCGGCTGGTATGGTTTTGCTTGGTATTTGTAGCGCCATTACGGGAGTTTTACAGTTTAGAATGGCCGGAACAACCGTTGACCCTAGAGTACCCGGCCAATCAAGCAACTTGGTGGTGAGTGGGGTGTATCGCTACAGCCGTAATCCGATGTATTTAGGCTTTTTCTTGGCGTTATGCGGGTGGTGTTTGTTTTTAGGAAATGTCGTTTCTGCCTTATTTTTGCCCGCTTTTATTATCTACATGAACCGTTATCAAATCATACCAGAAGAGCGCTTTATGCAAGAAAAGTTTGCCAAGTCTTATCGCCAATACAAGACTCAAGTGCGCCGCTGGATCTAAAGGCAGGTCAGGTAGTCATGATCGGCGGTTGTCATTGCGCTCAGGCGAAGGCTAAAATAACGTTATATTAGAGTTTAATTTCTCTGGTAAGATCTTCGCAGTTAGCTGCGAAGATCTTTATTTGCAGCGAAGCAGCATGTTTTCGTTGTTAGTGAATTTGCCATTGCCCAGTAAAAATACAAGAGCGTTAAGATGACAATTGATATAGACCAGTTAACGGAAGATGAATTAGTCGAGCTGAATCATCGAATTGTTAAGCGGCTCAAATTTTTAGAGTCATTTCATACCCACAATGAAATGATGCAGTTTAACCCCGGAGAGCAAGTGACGTTCGAACCGCCCGGTAGAGAGCGTCAAATTGGCATTCTGGTAAAGTTTAATCAGAAAACCGTTACCGTGATGACGGAATCTGGACATAAATGGAATGTCTCTCCACACTTGCTTAGCAAAGTGAAAAAAATGGACCCCCAAAAGGCCAAGTCCAACAAAGTCATCAATTTGCGTAAGTCAAAATAACCTATCTACATAAGTGCCATTTTACGGGGATAGTAATGCATGTTTCTTTTTCAACGACGAGTGCTGATCAAATAAATGATTCTTTTCACCCAGCAGCCGAAGCTGAGTTTTTAGAATCAGTTGGCCACTATGAATCTAAAGTTTTGGGACTAGGTGGTTCTTTGATAGACGAATTTGAGGCTTTCGCTAAGTTAATAGACAAATCCCCAAAAGCTTAGCAAGTTGATTTCGCTCTTGATATTCGCAAAGCTACTCTTAATAAACTTCCTTTATCTATTATTTACCGAGAAAACCCTATGGCTATATGTCCATGAATTAAGCTAATTCACATTTCTCAAAAACTGATTCGTTATATTATATTTCATTTTTTATGAGCTCTAGAAATGCATCTTTCGCACTGTGATGACCTGTTTCTTTATTCCAGATGAAAAAATTATGGATAGGTTTCAATTCAACAAATGAGTACCCTTTTATACCACCTATTGATTTGAACTGTTCATATATACCTTTAGGGACTAATGATACTCCTGACCCAGAACTTACGCATCCTAGGATAGTTCCATAACTTGCGATACTGGTGATGGGAACAGAAATATCATTCTCTGAGAGCCAAACTTCTAGAGCTTTTCTATATGGACAACCATCAGGCCACACATAAATATTCTTACCAATTAAGCTTTTTGCTGAATCAATACTGCTCAACATAGAAGATGCGATTATGACCAATTCTTCTTCATAGATCTTTTCACAGTTAACCTTTGGGTGAGCGCTTTTAACCGCAATAATAGCACCGTCAATTTCGTGTTTTACAACCTTGTTTTCTAAGTTGTTCCATGTGTCAGTAGAGAACTCAATTTTTACTTCTGGATAAGACCGATGATATTGAGACAATAGCCTAGGTAATCGACTTGTTGCTGAAGATTCGATGACACCAATACTAAGCTGACCTGTAGGGGGAGACTCAGAGCTGATGGACCTTTTAGCCTCGTCACAAAGAGTGAGAATTTTATTTGTGTATTCTAAAAAAATGACTCCAGAGGGACTAAGAACCAGTCCACGTCCTTTTCTAATGAACAGCAACTCCCCTAACTCTTCCTCCAAATTCTTGATCCTTGTAGTTATGTTTGAGGGGACGCAATGGAGTTGTTCAGCAGCTCTTGCAATACTTCCAATATCTGCAATTTTCTTAAACATTCGTAATTGAGATAGTTCCATGAATGATCACTCTAAAAGACTTATTGAATCAATATAAGTCACTTTTATTTATCTTTCTAGTAAATTAACTTTATTTGCGTTGAGCAAACAGAGCTTAGAGACATGGCTGTGAATATTATTTAGGGTTTATTGACTATAGGGAACTCACATGACTACAAGTGTAATCGAAAGACCTCAAAAATCTTTATCATCTAAAGGTTCTTTTCAAGGAATGCAAGGATTCGGTGAAGCATTTATTTCCAAATTACCTAAGCATATTGAATCGCTAAAGATACATGGGCGAAAAATTTCTGATTTCGAAAAAAAAGATACTGTATTCGCACAAGTTGACAATATTGATGTAATTCAAAGCATGATGCATGAAGTCCTTCTTCATCCTACTACATGTGAAGCTCAGTCTCATACTGAGCAAGCATTCGTAGCTTTGTTAGATAAGGATATTATTGATACAGGTTTGCTTAAATTTTTCAATGGATGGAATGAAACACATAAGACAACTAGCTTAGTGTCTGCAAAGCTTATTATGCGCCTTGCTGCTGATACAGCTTTTATTCACCCATACAAGTCATCAGGCTACTCTTTAACTATGGCACATATGTATGAAGTGGCAAAAGATGATTTTGGCTTAGGTCACAAAGGCCATGATGGAATGTATAAGTATTTGGCAGAGGCTTTTGGTTGTGATCAATGGATTAGTCCTAGCTATCAAGTACAAGAATGTAATGAATTTTCTGATTTTCTTTATTCAACAGGGGTAAATAGCCACAAAGAACCTGTTGAATCAAGTCAGTACATTCAGTCTACTCTCAATGCAGTGATGGTTTCAATTTCATCAGAACTTTGGAATGGAAGGGAGTACAATTTTATTGCTCAATATATTGATAAAAAGCTTCTGAAGATAAAACCTTCTCTGGTTTATGATGATAAAGAATTTAAAAATGCTAGAGGTTATATTTTTGCCCACTCCAGTGAAGTTGAAAACAAACATGGATTACATGCTTTAGCCGCCGCATGCGCTTATTCTAGATTGTATAATATCCCTCTTGATATTGATCAATTGAAACTAACAATGCTCAACTATAACTAAAAAGTTGGCAAAGCATTTCGCGCACTTCATCAAGCTCTTACAGAGTAAAACCAATCAATATGTATCCCTATTATAAGACTTAAGCATCATTTAATAGGGTATGTATGTTTAAAATTATGAATTCAATATGACCATTGATCTTTATACGTTAGGTTTATTTTCATTTTTCGGTGGGTTAATTGACGCTGCAGTTGGAGGTGGTGGGTTAGTTTTGATGCCTGCCTTACTACATGCGTTACCAGGATATACAATCACAACGGTATTTGGAACGAATAAAATAGCTGTATGGGCTGGTACATTATCTTCAATATTTCAGTATGTGAAACGCGTTAAAATTGTTTGGAAAATTGTTATACCTACCGCTTTGTCTGCTTTCTTTTTTTCCTATTTAGGTGCTATGTCAGTGTCTTTAATTCCAAAGGAAATAATGCAAATAGTGGTATTTATCCTTCTTGTTACAATGGCCATTTATACGTTTGTAAAAAAAGATTTAGGTACGACACATCAGCAGTTAATAGGGAGTAAAGCAGAAATAGTCAAAGGAATGACTTTCGGTGGGCTGATAGGGTTTTATGATGGGTTATTTGGTCCAGGTAGCGGTAGTTTTCTAATATTCCTATTTGTTCGGGGGTTTGGTTTCGATTTCCTAAATGCATCAGCCTCGGCAAAACTAATCAATATGGGCACATTTACTGCTGCACTCTTGTTCTTCATCCCCTCTGGAAATGTTCTGTGGGGAGTTGGGCTACTGGTAGCCAGTTGTAACATTCTTGGAGCAATTGTTGGTGTGTTTCTCGCTATTAGATATGGAAGTCGCTTTATCAGAATTGGTTTTTTAGTGCTGTTGATTTTTTTGATTGGAAGAATGGGGCTTGATATTTTTTATGGATAGAGTCTCTAGTTGAAAGGTTAAATAATGAACTCGATCAATCTCTTTTAAAACCACACTCCAACTGTGGAGTGTGGTTTCATTTAGTTGTCGAACCACTAAAGCACGGCCCCCATAAATTGTTTCAATTCATCTGTCTGTGGGTTGGACAAGAGGGTTTTAGAGTCCCCTTGTTCCCAGACTTTGCCTTGGTGCATGAAGACCACGCGGCTGCCGACGTCGCGGGCGAAGTTCATTTCATGGGTAACCAACACCAAGGTCATGCCTTCTTTCGCCAGCTGTTCGAGTACTTTTAAGACTTCGCCGACCAGTTCTGGGTCAAGAGCAGAAGTGATTTCGTCACACAGCAAGACTTTGGGTGACATTGCCAAGGCGCGGGC